>JBNMKP010000101.1:0-5708 GCA_050874405.1 bacterium | reverse complement strand
CAATGTTCCCGTAATGGACGATGAGGGTAATTTTGATACATTGCCGTTAGGTTTGATTTTTACACCGGAAAGTATTATCACTGTTTGTTCTCACGAAAATAAAATTATAAATTCGTTCAATGAAGATACTGCAAAATTCTTTGACACAAGACATAAAGCTAATTTCATGTTGAACATTTTGTTCCGAGCTGCAAAATTCTATTTGAGATATTTGAATATTATCAATAAACAGACTGAAAATATTGAGGATTCTTTAAGAAAAACAACCAACAATAAAGCACTTTTCCAACTTATGGAAATTCAGAAATCTTTGGTTTACTTTACAACTGCACTTAAAGATAATCAGCTTGTGTTACAAAAGCTTTTGAGAATGGTTAATGCGGCAAACTTGCAACAGATTTTAAAGTTTACCGAAGATGATATTGATATGTTAGAAGACGTTATTATTGAAAACAAACAGGCTTCCGAGATGGTTGAAATGCACAGAACAATTCTTGAAAGTATGATGGATTGCATGGCTTCAATTATCAATAATAACTTGAACCTTGTGATGAAATTTTTGGCAGCAATTACAATTATCATGTCTATTCCAACAATGATAGGTAGTTTCTGGGGAATGAATGTGCCTATGCCGTTTGGTCATCACCCTTGCGGATTTTTGATTGTAATTACAATTTCTGTTGTTGCAACTTTCCTTGTCGCAGTCTTTTTCAATAGAAAAGGAATGATGTAACAAGTGTTAGGAACGGTTGTTGCTCTTGCTTCAAGAATTGTTTCTAATCCTTTAGCAAATGTTTTTCAAAAAAAACTTGTCAAAACACATTCTGCAATTTTGATTAATTTTTATTGCTATTTATTTTTGAGTTTGTTTTGTTTTCCATTTGCACTGAATATTAATTGGAGTGTTTATGGATTAAATTATTGGTGCTATGTTTTAGGTGCAGGAATTTTATGTACATTAGGAAATGTTTGCCTTATAAAAGCTCTACAATACGGTGAAATGTCTATTTTAGGACCTATCAACTCCTACAAATGTTTGGTAGGACTAGCTTTTGGGTGGTTGTTCCTCGGTGAAAGCCCCTCCCTGTTTGGTTTTTTAGGTATGCTACTGGTTATTTGGGGTAGTTGGTATATTTTTGATACTGTTGATGAGGGGCTAAGTTTCAAGCTATTCTTGCGAAAGGACATAATTCTAAGATTTTGTGCATTATTCTTCTCCGGTTGTGAAGCAGCCGTATTAAAAAAGATAATTTTGCTATCAACTCCCGAACAGTCATTTATGCTATGGTGCTTTACTGGCTTGCTTTTTTCGGCTGTTTTGATGATTTTGTTGAGGAAAAAATTTGAGTTTTTAGGTCGTTCTGATTTAGGAAAATGTTTAATGGTTGCATTTTGTTTTGGAATAATGCAATTATCAACGAATTTTGTGTTCCAAAAATTGAATGTTGGATTGTCGCTCGCATTATTTCAGTTGTCAACAATTGTATCTGTGTTGTTTGGATATAAATTTTTCCATGAAGATAATTTGGTGAAAAAGTTTGTTGGTTCTGTGATTATGATTGGTGGTAGTTGCTTGATTTTGTTGTTGTAAAAATATTACTTCAAGTAGTCGTCGAAAGTTTTGATATTAACCTTATAACCACAGCCATCATGGAGTTTGGCAGGGTAGGCAACTCTTTTTGCCGGATATTTTCTGCACATTCTTGGACGGTGCTTGTAGTCAGAGCATAAGCCCTCCGGAGTTACGAGTTTACAAGCAAAAACAAGGTTTCCTTCTTCATCTCGACCTTTTATATAAAATCTTTTGTAGGTGGGAAAAATGGTTTGCATTATTTTGAATTCTTTTTCTGTGTATGTGTCAACACTGTACATATAATTACAGCATTTGCCACACTTTTTGCAGTGTCCCGTAACTTCGTAAACCATTTTTTGTGGCACAAAGTAGGATAAAAATTCATAGAAAATTGATTTTACAAAATCTAACATGTTATTCAATCTATTACAAAAATACGTAAAGTTAAATGACATAATTTAGTAATTGTTGACTTTTGTGTATAATATTTGTATGAAGAAATTTGATAATATTCGAGTATATGCGTGGGTGGAATTCGTGATTTGGCTTATTATAGTTGCGGTTTCTGTTCTTGGTTTTAGATATTACAAATATCAGAATCAAAAGCAATTTAAGAGTTATCAAATATTTATGGAAGATGTTGATGGTTTAATCGTTGGTTCTCCTGTCAAATTTTTGGGTGTGCAGATAGGTTATGTCAAAAAAATTCAGATAGTTGCATCTAGTGTTTATATAAAATTTGTAATTACTCAAAAAGGTCTTGTGTTACCTGTCGGGGCGATTGCGACTGTTGAAGCTTCTGGACTTGGTGGTTCAAAAGCTTTGGAAATTTATCCGCCTCAAAAAGGTGCTTATCACGATAAAATTATTGTGACAAAAGATCCTACAAGATTGGGTAAAGTTATGAGCTTGTTTAATGATATTTTCAAAGAAATGGACGCAATTTTTGGAACATTAGACCACGCATCAAATCAGTTTGATTTAGAACATGGTATTCCTGCAAATGTTGTTAATCCTGCAGATGCAACAGAACAGTTGATAAAAGTTGACAGTTTGATTGACTCTTTGCATCAGACTGAAAGTAAATTTATGAAAAATTTCAAAAAATAGGGGTGATAATTATGAATATGGACAAAGTGAGAGTAATAAATAATCCGGTTGTACTTTTGAATTTGTGTACAATGAGGGATAAAGATACTGATAGTCAAGGAGTAAGAATTGCTACAAGAAAAATTACCAGATGTCTTTTGTATGAAGCAGCTAAAAATCTTCCACTTGTTGAAAGAGATGTAACTACTCCATTAACAACTTTTAGAGCAAAAACAGTTGACCCTGATATTAATTTAATTATTTCACCTATTTTAAGAGCTGGGTTGATTTTCACAGATGAAGCGATTGATATTTTGCCACAAGCAACAATTCGTCACATTGGTATGTATCGTGATGAAAAGACTTTGAAACCTGTATGGTATTACAACAAAGTTCCTATGGACGCTCCAAATCCTGAAAAATTCTATGTTTATATTACAGACCCGATGCTTGCGACCGGAAACTCTTTATTAGCTGCAATTGATTTGTATGCACAAAAAGGTATTCCGGTAAGTAATATCAAATGTATTTGTATAATTGCCGCACCGCAAGGTATTGAAAATATTCAAAAGCATTACCCAGATATTGAAATTATTACTGCTGCGGTTGATGATCATTTGAATGAAAAAGGCTATATTGTTCCTGGAATGGGTGATGCAGGTGATAGAATTTTCAACACTTAATTAGGTGTTTCACAAAAATTCATATATTAGCAATTTTAGTGTAAAAAATACCTTTAATACCATGTAACTAAAGGGGAATTAAAGATGGGAATATTATTTGTTACACTTCAAATTGTTGCATTGGGTTTGGTTTCTAACGGATTACTTTTGCAAAACTAATGCCGGTCTTGTTACGGATAAAACCATTTCATTTGGAATATAGAAATCTTTTATACCAAAATTTGCATTAATAAAGATGAATTCCAGAGTTTCTCCGCTTTTTATATCAAGCGAATCGAATGGAATTTTCAAATCCAAAACTTCATCATACGCTGATTCCATAGATTTTGTATTTGCAAGAACCCACATATCCCCAGGGATTGCTTTGATTAGTCTTAAAAATTGTAGTGAATCTTTCCTGATTGCAATTTGAATTTCGTTATGGAATTTTTCCATTGAAATCGGTGGAATATTTTGAGTTTTGTTTATTAAACGAACTGGTGCAAGGGCTTGTTTTCTCCCTGCTTTTCTTAAATAAATATACATTTGATAAGTTCGTTTTGATAATTCTTCACTATTTTTGATGTATTTATTTAAGTGAAATTTTAGATAAAAGTTTTCTTCATCATTCCCGAATCTTATCTTTTCAAATAATTTTGATTCTCTCAAAACCGGACCGTCTGGAATTTCAATACAGCCGGCATTGTTCCACTCATCATCTTCATCTGCAATATCTTTACCATTGATTTGTGGTGTGATTAGTGATTTTGGATATTTAGACGGTTTAGATGGCGAAATATCAGTGATTGGGTCATCTAAATATTTTGGAATATCTAAATCTAAGTATTTGTAGATATTTTTTAAATGGGTTCTAAAAATAAAGTCGAAAATATTGTCACGACCGGAGTCGTTCGGTTCACCATACCACCAAAACCAGTCACTGCCCTCACAAATGAATAGTTCTTTTCTTGCAAGTTCAATATTTGGATTTAATGGTTCTCGTTTTTCGAATTCTGCAAAATCGTCACGAACTCGTTTTAAATATGTCCAAGCCAAATCTTTAACTGGCTCATCAATCCACAATTTGAAGTTTCTATTGAAGCCTGAACCCGCTGCGATTTTTGGTAGTAATTTGTGTTCTTTTGTTTGTTCAATATAATCACTTATTAAAACTGTTTCTAAGGTGTCATCTTCTGTAATTAAAGTATAAAGAGTTTTTAAGAATGATGAACCATCTTCAAAATAATTTTCCCAACAGTTTTCGCCGTCTAGTGCAATTGTTAACAAATGGTCTTTGTCAGGAGAAGACAAAATTTTGCTTTGCATAACTTTTATTCTGTCATACAAATCATTTGCCGTTGCAATCGGATTGTGGTGCGGATATTCAAAACTGATAAGGTTATGAATTGTTGAATCTCTGAAAATCATTTTGATATCTGATTTTTCAGTTTTGTATTCATAAGTTTTTAAAAGGTGATAAGGTTCTTTTAAAAATCCTTTGAAATCGTGTTCAAATTCAAAATCGATAGAACTTGCCAAAATTCCTTCATCAGAAATTGACCATTCAACCCCTAAATCACTAAGCATTTCAAGGGTTGGGGCATTTACGCATTGTTCTGACGGCCAAATTCCTCGTGGACGTTTTCCGATAAGTTCTTCAACTCTATCAAGTGCCATTTGGGTTTGAACTTTTGCATCATTTTCAGTTTTTAAATTTTGAATTTCATCATCAACTGATGCATTTTTTCTTATATTTTTATAGTCAAGTAAAATTGGCAAAATCGGGTGATAGTAAGGACTTGTCGTAATCTCGATTTTATTTTTGTTTGATAATCTTTTTAATGTTGGAATTATTTTTCTTATTATATCTCTTTGAATATCAATAATTTCAATTCTGTCTTCAAGGGTATAATTTTTCCCTTTTTTAACCAATCGTTTTAATTCTTTGTTTGAAGTTTTGAATGACGGGTCAATCCAAGCTAAATTGAATAAAGCCATAATGTCGGCATATTCTTGATTTGTGAAGATATCAGTGTTTGTAGTTCCATGAGCTTGAACCATTTGATAAAGTCTATGATATTCTTCATTAGTCAAAATCATTGTTTGATAATTCGCATCAAAAAAGTTGTTCAAAATGAAAATTTTATCTTCATTGTTGAGTTTGTTCTTTGGTGTGATTGTAAGTCTTGAATGAATATCGTGGGCATCGTTTTCTGCATATTCGATGATTGAATCCAATAGCACAGGGACAAAATTAAAATTCAGTTTCAATTTTTCAAATTTTTTTGCCCACAAAGCCATATCGAGGTAATCTTTTACTGCGTGTAATCTTACCCACGGCATAATGTAGTCCCCGTTTGATGTTAGTTGATAAACGGGTTGGT
>JBNMKP010000100.1:0-5814 GCA_050874405.1 bacterium | reverse complement strand
TAACTGGGATAGTCGCTCAAAGATTTATAGAACTTATCAAACAATGGATGAAATCAAAACAAACAAATCAAATAATATGCTAAATTCTGAAAAACTGGAAATATTGAAAGGAGTGGTGGCAAGTAAAAAATCAAAAGATGGAAATTCTTCAAACAGAAAAATTGAAGTTTTAGAATTTTGGGGTGATATTGAACTTCCAAATGGCGAAGTTTTGAAAAACAAACTTATAGTTGTCGCAGGAAGAAAAGTAATTATCAGATATGAGGACAATCCTTTTGTAATAAACCCGTTTATCCACGCAAATATTATAGAATGCCCATCAACCGGTCGTGGAATCTCGCCATTAAGGGTTGCATTGATTTTAAATAATATATCTTCAACAATTTTGAACAAACAGCTAGATGCACTTGCACTAATGATGAATCCTCCATATCTTGCTCCGAAAGGCTGTTTTAGAGGACAACAAGACGTTAGCCCCGGAAAAATTATTGAATACGATGCATCACTTATGACAACAACTCCAACACCTTTGTCCTTTGACAAGGCAATGACCGGTTGGGATTTTCTAAATTATTTCAAAACAACTATTGAAAGTGCAACAGGAATTTTCAAAAACATGGCAGGGAATGTTCAATCCGTAGATAGAACTGCTACAGAAATTAACTACTCTGTAAACGGTCAAGAAGCCAGATTAAATATGCTTCTTGAATCAATAAATCGTAAAATCATTGTACCAATGGTCGAAAAAACAGCAGAACTTATAGCCAATTTCAAACTCGGGAAAGAAAATATCTTGGTATCTGATAAAGGAAAAATTGAGTTTATAGAAATTGATGATAATGTAAGGAATTCAAATTATATCTATAGGTACGGGGATAGAAAAGCGACATTTGAGAGAAAATCAAAATTGAAAGAACTTTTTGAAGTAATTAAATCATTTGCACAAATTCAAGAAGTTTCTTCAAATATCAATTGGTTGGAGTGTTTCAAATTTGCACTTGAACAATACGGAGTTGAGAATGCGAATAACTTCTTAACTTCACAGGAGTAAGATTCCTACATTATTGAACACAATATTAGGGAAACTAATGTCCTCCACTTGCGGGAGGACCGAAATCTTTGATTTCGAGGAGGGGTAAAATGTCCCAGCGTTGCGGATTGTTACGTCACTCCGTAAAGAACTTATTCTCCTTTAGCCTACAACCCAGAAAGAAACAAAACATGAAATACAAACTACTTGATGCCCAACGAAAATTCCTAGAGATTCCACACAATTATTCACTTGATGTTGCAGTTTATCAAGGCGGATATGGTTCCGGTAAAACTTTTGCCGGTTCATTGCTTGGAATTCTTCTCGCATTGAAATTCGCGGGGATTAGAGGACTTGTTGGAGCACAAACTTACACACTTGTGCGAGATACGACTTTAAAATCTTATTTTGAACACTTAGACGAAATGAGCTTTGTTGAAGATGTCGACTATAAGTGGTCATCGACTGAACAAAAATTGACGTTTCGTAATGGTTCAGAAATTCTGTTTCGGCATTTTGATGAACCCGACAAATTAAAATCCTTAAATCTGGGTTTTGTTGAAATTGAGGAAATGTCTGATATTCCGTATGATACATTCAAAGTTTTGCTTGCAAGAATGAGGCAAAAGATATCCCAAAATTGGGACAATTTCACATATAGGATTTTTGGGCACACAAATCCGGAAATCCAACGAGGTTGGGTTTACAAAACATTTGTTGAAAATCCTGCGCCGAATTATAGAATGATTTGCGCACCGACAACACAAAATATCTATCTTCCAAAAGGTTTCTGCGAAGAGCTGAAAAATTTGTATGATGAAAGTTATTATGAAATTTTTGTACTTGGCAAAACCGGAAACTTCAACCAAAACCTTGTAGTCAAAGACTTTACCAAAGAAAATGTCCGAGAAATCAAATACCAACCGAATTTTGATATTCATATCAGCTGCGATTTCAACGTTGACCCAATGTCTTGGGTTTTAGCTCATAAAACAGAAGACAAAGTGTTTTACTTTGATGAATTGGTTCTTGAAAATACCACAACCGCAAAAACTTGTGATGAATTTCACAGAAGATACCCAAATCACAAGGGAAAAATCATTATAAACGGTGATGCATCAGGCGATAACCGAAGTTGTACAAGCGAATATACAAATTACGTAATCATAAAAAAGAAACTGGAGTCCTTTGGCTATGACGTAGAAATTAAAATTAAGGCTTTTAATCCGCCAATAAAAAACCGAATTGCCGCATTCAACGCAAAAGTACGAAATGCTAACGGAAATATTGGTTTATATATTTCTCCAAAATGCGAAAAACTTTTGTATAACATTTACAATCTTCGATATGTTGAGGGTACGTCAAAGATAGATATTCCAACATATTCACAGATTAAACAGTCTAAAGAGCTGAAGTTTTTATCACACCCGTTTGATGCTGCATCATATTTGGTAGATTTTTATTGGCCGATAGTCTTATAAAGAAAAGAGGTTAAAATGAACACTTTATTATATTATTCCCCAGTAATTGTCGTTGTTGTATGCTTTTTAGTTCAACAAAAAATAGTTGTCACACCGGAACAATTGGAGAAAAAACATCGTGAAATTATTAAAGATACTGAACAAAAATTTGTCACAATCGACAGTTATCACGATTTAAAATCAAACTTTTCCGAAATAAAAGAAAAGATAGACAAAATCTATGATTGCTTGATTATGGGCTAAATTTTTATTTTATCAATCGGTCATAATGTTCTGCATAGAAATCACCGTAACGATCTTCCAAAATCGCTTGACGACATTTTTTTGCAAAATCAATCAAGAATTTGATATTGTGAATTGATAAAAGTGTTGAAGCGGTTTGTTCTTGACATTTCCACAAGTGGCGAATATAAGCTCTTGAGTGGTTTTTGCAAGCATAACAATCACAACCCTCAACAAGCGGACCATGGTCATCTTGGAATTTTTGGTTCTTAATATTTGCTTTTCCGTCCCAAGTGAAGAACGAACCATGTCTTGCGTTTCTTGTCGGAAGTACACAGTCAAACATATCAACGCCGTACTTAATTCCATTCAACAAATCTTCCGGAGTCCCAACACCCATCAAATATCTTGGTTTATATTTCGGTAAAAGAGGTGCTGTTAATTCTGTAAAATGATTTTTAATATCTGTTGGTTCACCAACACTAACCCCGCCAATTGCATACCCGACAGCATCAAAAGTAGAAATAACCCTTGCGCTTTCTTTTCTCAAATCATCAAAAAATGCACCCTGAACAATCGGGAACAGAGCTTGCTTAGGATTGGTTTTAGCCTTGAAACATCTTTCTAACCAACGATGAGTTCTTTCCATAGCAGCTTTTGCAGTTTCATAATCACAAGGATATGGTGCACATTCATCAAATGCCATCAAAATATCCGCTCCGATGTCCTGTTGAATTTCCATAGAAACTTCCGGAGAAATAAAATGTTTTGTACCATCTTTCGGATCTTGAAATTCTACACCATCTTCGGTAATTTTTCTAAGATGAGCCAAAGAAAACACCTGAAACCCTCCAGAATCAGTCAAAACCGGCTTATCCCAGTTCATCCAACCGTGAATTCCGCCAAAATCTCTAATTCTCTTTGTTCCTGCTCTCAAATAAAGATGATAAGAATTCGCCAAAATAATTTGCGCCCCAGTATCTCTTAATTGGTCACAAGTTAATGCTTTTACTGCAGAATTTGTTCCAACCGGCATAAAAATAGGTGTTTCAATTTTTCCATGCGGAGTTGTTAAAATTCCTGCTCTTGCTCCTGTTTGAGCATCTTCGTGTATTAATTCGTAGTTAAAATAATCTTTTTCGTTCATACAAAAAGTTTATCATAAATATACTAATTAACAAAAAAGCCAAGGTTTAAAAACCTTGGCTTTTCTATTATCAAACTAAAAATTTGATTAAGCTTCATCTAAAGCAGCAACGCCTGGTAATACTTTACCTTCGATGAATTCTAGAGAAGCACCGCCACCTGTTGAAACGTGAGTGAAATCTTCAGCTTTGCAGAATTTTTTAGCAGCTGAAACAGAATCACCACCACCGATAACAGATACAGCACCGTTTTTAGTAGCTTCAACAATTGCTTCTAAAACAGCTTTAGTACCTTCAGCGAATTTAGGATTTTCGAAAGCACCTACAGGACCATTCATCAAGATTGTTTTTGATTCTTTGATTACATCAGCAAAAGCTTTTCTTGAATCAGGACCAGCATCAACACCTTCAAATCCATCAGGAATTTCATTAATAGCAACAAATTTGTTAGTACCATTTCCTGAGAAATCATCAGCAGCCAAAACATCTGTAGCCATAACAAGTTTTACACCCTTATCAGCAGCTTTCTTTTCAATAGCTTTAGCTGTATCGATTTGGTCGTCTTCACAAATTGAATTACCGATTTTACCGCCGTTAGCTTTAACGAATGTATAAGCCATACCACCACCGATAATCATATTATCAACTTTGTCTAACAAGTTTTCTAAAACACCGATTTTAGAAGAAACTTTAGCACCACCAACAACAGCAGTGAATGGACGAGTTGGGTTATCAAGAGCTTGAGATAAGCATCTGATTTCTTTTTCCATTAACAAACCTGCAACAGCTGGTTTAAGAATATGAGCAACTTTAGCAGTTGAAGTGTGTTTTCTGTGAGCAGCACCGAAAGCATCGTTAACATAGAAATCGCCTAATTTAGCAAGTTCTTCTGCGAAAGTCATATCATCATCTTTAGCTTCTTCAGCTTTGTAGAATCTGATGTTTTCTAACAATGCAACTTGACCGTCTTTAAGTTCAGCCAATTCTTTATCAGCACCTTCACCAACAGGTGATTTAACAAATAAAACATCTTCGCCTAAAACTTTAGCCAAATATTTAGCAACAGGTTCTAGAGAGAATTCTAAATTCCATTCACCTTTTGGTCTGCCTAAGTGAGCCATCAAAATAATTTTAGCTCCTTTATCTTTTAAGAATTTTACTGTAGGTAAAATAGCTTGAATTCTTGTGTCGTCAGTAACGTTTTTGTTTTCGTCCAAAGGTACGTTTACGTCAACTCTGACTAATGCTCTTTTTCCCTTGATATCACCAAGGTCTTTAATAGATTTTTTCATTGATCTCTCCTTTTTCAAATGTACCGCATGGATATTTTACAAAAAACATAATCATAAGGCAATAAGGAGCTATTGTGCTACGCACATAGCTTTGCTAACAACAATTGGAAGTTATTAATTGGGGGAATAAGGGAAAATGGGAATAAGGGAATAAGACCTTTATGTTTAATTTATTCCCTCACTGATTAGGAACACTAACTGAACCGGCGAAATGAGCCGTGTGAAACTGCGTGCCGTATGGCTGAGGTGGATACGTGTCGGATTAGTAAATCCGACCTACTTTGCTTTTTAATCATTACTCTATTCATGTCATTACGAGGAGAATTATTGTTCACTGGGTGTAATTTACTATACGAAGCGACGTCGTAATCCTGTGCACTTGGGCATTCTAAGTTATGAGTAGGTCGGCGTTGCCACGCCGACACGTAACTTATCATGTTGGCATAAGCAATGCCAACCTACATTATAAAATATGAAAAGTGAACAATGAAAATTAATCCTTAACGCATTCAATTACACCGCCACCAAGAACAGTGTCTTCATCATAGAATACTGCGGATTGTCCTATCGCAATTGATTTTTGGAATTCGTCAAAATCAACTTGTACCTTACCGTCTTCAATCGGAGTTAATGTTACCGGAGTT
>JBNMKP010000099.1:0-6007 GCA_050874405.1 bacterium | reverse complement strand
TTGTTCTTCTTTAACATTTTCAATTCCCTCTTCCTGAACGGCTTGATTATAAAAATATTTAGCCAAACCCTCTCCATGGTGTTGAAGAATGAAGTCATTGATGATGCTTGGTAGTCCATATTCTTTAGCCAATTCTACACCATCTTTAGGGTGAGCAGTAATAACCATCTTACTCAATCTTGGATTCAAAGAATTGTGCGGATTTTCAATACTAAAATAAGATTGGTTTTCAACAAAGAACAAAGGTCTTTTTAATTTTCCGATATCATGATAAAAAGCCCCAACCCTTGCCAAAATAGGATTTGCACCAATAGCTTCTGCAGCAGCTTCACACAAAGTTGAAACCATCAAACTATGGTGATAAGTACCGGGAGCTTCAATTTGAAGTCGTTTCAATAACGGTTGGTTATGATCGCCCAATTCTGCAAGCCCATAAGGAGTTATGATATGGAAAGTACTCTCTAACAATGGAGAAACCCCAAGAGCAACAATTGAACTAAACAAACCGTTTACGAATATAAAAATACAATTGCGCAAAATTAATGCATTACTTACATCAATCAAGCATTTGTCAATAAAATAAAAACTCAGCATAATCAATAAACCGGCAACACTAAGGTTAAAACCGACTTTGATTAAATCAAAACGTCTTGTATAACGAATCTTTGAAACAGTAATCATACCAATCAAAGAAAGAATCGTAAATATAATTAAAAATTGAGAATCATACTGCATACCTACAGTTAAAATTGTTAAGATTAAAGATGATAATAAAAATGCAACTCTTGGACTTAAAAAGATTGCTGCAATAATTATAACCGCAGGAATTGGCAATATATACGGCGAAAAACCTGTCGGCAATAATACCGCAATTAAACAGGTTACAACAACTAACATACTTGAAAGCGATAAGTATCTCGGTTCAAGTAACTGTTTTTCAAAGAATTTCAAATAAGCCAAATATATTATCGTCACCAAAAGTACTAATATGTAAATTGACAAAATACCTTGCCAATTAAGCTCATAAACGTTATAACCCGCTTCACGCAAGGCATCACGTTTTAGCCTTGTAACCGGTTCACCCTCAAATACTATTTTTTCACCCTTTTGGAAAGTAACTTTATAAGGTTTGACTGCATCTTGAGCATTCATTTTCGCAATTTCCGTTGCCGCATCATCAACAACCAAGTTTGGAACAATAACTTGTTCTAACAATGCAGTGATAACAGAAATCTGACGTTTAGAGACATTAGTTACTAAATTGTTTTGTATAAGGGTTTTAATATTATCTTTTTCATAGTCTTTTTCAGTAATTCCGACTTGCAAAATATTTACCAAAGATAAAGATGCTTTATCAAAAGCTTCTCGAAGAGAAGCATCATCAACATTTAGCAAAAAATCAATAATAAAATCTTTTTTAGGATTGTCAGACAAATCAAACAATACATTTAACTCAGAAATTTTTTCTTGTTTTGAAGTGTCTTTTTTCCTGATTTGAATAACTGCATTTTCAATAGTTTCAAGGTTTGTCTTGATAAAATCGTCTTCTGCCGGAACTAAAATAGGTTCAACTTTCTGAGCAACTTCTCTTTTGTGTTGTTCAGTACGTTTTACATCTTCTACAGTCAAAGTCTTTTGAGCAATAATATCTTTTTTACTGATACCATTTTCAATAATAGTTTGGAAAAAGAAATTTTGAGATGCAACAATCGCTGTAATCAAAAAAGTAAAGCTTGTTAAATACAAAAACTTTACAACTTTAGACGAAGTTACGAATTCTTTCGCCCTTTCCAAATATTCACTTTTAATCATATATATTAGTATCCTATTTAAGTTTCATTTTTATATATCAATTTTAACCCTTAGTAAAAATTTTTCAAGTGTCGGGGGTAATATATACTATATAAGGATTAGAAGCAAAAAAGACCACTTTCACAAGTGATCTTTTCATGCCTTAAATTTAATTAAAAAGTTATAGAAATTATTCTTCAGTTTTTTCAGCTTTTGATTCTTTTTGTTTGCTGATTAAATCTTGCAATTTTTCTTTAATTTCTTCACCTTTCTTTTGCAAATCTGACACTGCATCATCTGCTTTTGATTGAATTTGTTTTGCAGTTTCATCTGCTCTTCTTGCAATATCTTGAGCTGAATCAGATAAAAGTTTTCTAGTTTCTTCACCTGATTTTGGAGCTAATAAAATACCTGCAACGGCACCAATAGCGCCACCAACAACAAAACCTGCTAAAAATCTTGATACTGACATATTAAATTCTCCTTTTGTTAATCTTTCATATTATAAATCCGGTCTTAGATGATTTAATCACCTAAATGTTTATTATTTCTTTCTGAACAATGAATAAACAGTCATAAAACCTTTCAAAAATCCGCCGAAGATGTTTTCTGAAAATATTTTTGTCTTTGCTAATGCATTTTCAAGACCCAATTTAACATTTCCAACACCCTCATCAGTACTTTGAATTAAAGAATTAATTGAATGCATTGTTTCATTTAACTCTTTTAATGTTGGTTTTAATTCTGTGTTCAATAGAATAGATGTTTCATTAATATTTTTTGCTAAAGTTGATAAATCAACCAATAATTTAACTAAAAATCCTGCAACAACCATAACAACGATTCCGGTAGCAACAGCTAAGAATGTTAGTCCATGATTTAGGATTACTTGAGATACTTCAACACTCATTACTTTGTTATTCCTTTACTGCTTACTAATAATCAAATTCGTTGTCACTGTTGTTAGATTCAATATCTTCCAATTCCTTTGCTTTTTGCATTTTTTTAGATTTTACGGAATTGTTCAATTTTCTGAATTGTCTTTCTAATTTGTATTTCATCAAATCAACAGACTCTAAAGCTTGTTTTTTAGCTTCCGCAATTTGTGGAGCGTGTTTTTCATATAAATCACAAGCTGCTTCTTTTAGTTCTTTTCTTGATTCTTCTCCAGATTTTGGAGCATAAAGAACACCGGCAACGATACCGCCGACTACACCGGCAATCAAGCCCATTGAAAACATAAATGCTTTGTTTTTACTCATAGTTGTAAACCTCTTATTTCAAATTTCTTCATAATTGTAACATATTTTTTCATGGATTTCAAGAAGAAATCAAAATTTATAAGTAAAAAGCAATCTATGCTTGAACTTAAGGAATTTTTATAAAAAACTAAACTAATGTTTCTTTATAAATTTAACCAAAGAAATTATCAAGTCAGCAAACGCAAAAACTCGTTTTCCTCCAGTGCTTAAAAACAGGTAAAGTACGGTTGTGATAATATTCTTTGAGCAAACACTTACGCATTCTTCTTTTTTCTTAGTAACAAAAGCTGCAAAATAATCCACACCTAGCAAAACTGTATTAACAGCGATTTGGAATTGGTTTATTTGTTTTTTCAATACAGGCTGAAAATCTAAAACCTTTTGATTAAACTCACATACACATTTATCTGCCTTTAATAGTGCAGAAATTATCCACCCTGCAATGATTAATTCAGCTATAAAAATTATTGTAAAAAATATAGTTAGCATCTTTCAACTTTTCTTACTTTTGTACTATATTAAAATTATAATATATTATCGTAATATTTTTTTGAATACGTCTAAAGGACTATTTTATGAACAGAGTGAGATTTTATACAGCATTAGTACTTGCGAGATTAACATATTTAGCGATTAAATTGTTACATCGCTCTTCAGGAACATCTTTTGTCGGAATGATGACACTAAAAATTTGTCCTGATTTTTTAGCTCATTGTAGAAAGTATATTAAAAATAACGCAATAACAATTTCCGGAACAAATGGAAAAACAACAACATCTGGACTTGTAGCACATATTTTTGAAGAGAATCAAAATTCAATAATTCACAATGTAAAAGGTGCAAATATGCTTACAGGAATAGCAAATGTTTTCGCACTAAATGTCAAGCCTTTCAAAAGATTTGACTACGCAGTAATTGAATCAGATGAAGCATATTTAACGAAATTATATGATTACTTTAAAGCTGATTATCTTTTAGTAACAAATCTATTTCGAGATCAATTGGATAGATATGGCGAACTTTCAACTACTGCAAGTTTTATTCAAAATGCAATTGATAAAAATAAAGACTTAAAACTAATATTAAATGCAGATGACCCGTTAGTTACAAATTTTGGAAAAGGGAAAGATGCAATTTACTATGGATTTGAAGAAGTTGAATTCTGTTCAGATATTCATAATGCAACATCAAATGCTCCAACAGAAGTGTTTAATTGCATTTGCGGGAAACCTCTCCAATATAGAAAACAATTCTTTGCACAAGAGGGACATTACTACTGTTCAGAATGCGGATTTAAACGACCTGAACCAAATTACAAAGGCTATGTAAAAATATATGCAGATTATTCAACATTAAAAATAAGGCATAACAACAAAGACTTTGAATTTAAAATCAACTTAGTTGGCTTATATAATGCCTACAATGCACTTGGTGCAATTGCTTGTGCTATGGAAAACGGAATTGATTACCAAACAATAAAAGAAGCAGTTTCAACTTATAAATCAATTTTTGGAAGAGCTGAAAGGCGAACAATCAATGGACATAAAGCTCTAATTCAACTAATCAAAAACCCGACAGGCGCAAGCGAAGTTCTCAAAACAGTCGATTTATCATCTAACATTGTAATTGCAATTAATGATAATTATGCAGACGGAAGAGATATTTCTTGGCTTTGGGATAGCGATTTTGAGCAATTGAAAAATGCAAAAAAACTCGTAATAACCTCTGGAATTCGAGCAAAAGATATGGCTACAAGATTGAAATACGCAGGAATTCCTCAAGAAAAAATTATTGTAGAAGAAGACATAAAATCAGCTATTGCATTAGCTGCAAAATCTGATAATATAGAAGAACGAATTACTATTTTGCCATCATACACGGCTTTATTAAAAATTAGTAAAATGAAATTTTAGAAAGGAATAAAAATGCTTTTAGGTGTAAATATAGACCACGTTGCGACTCTAAGAAATGCAAGAGGAGGAGTTGATCCAGACCCAATTCAAGCAGCTGAAATTTGTGAAAAAAGTGGAGCAACTTCAATCACAACTCACTTGAGAGAAGATAGAAGACATATCAAAGATCAAGATGTAAAAACGCTAAAAAAAATTCTTAAAACAAATCTAAATCTTGAAATGGCTGTAACAGATGAGATGCAAAAAATTGCGCTTAATGTTAAGCCCCATTCTGTTTGTCTTGTTCCTGAAAAAAGACAAGAAGTTACTACAGAGGGCGGGCTTGATGTTGCAAGCCGACTAAACAGAATTACTGAATTTGTTCAACCTCTACTTGATGCAGGGATATTGGTAAGTTTGTTTATCGACCCATCAAAAGAACAAGTTTATGCTGCCGCAAAAACAGGCGCTCAATTCATTGAACTTCATACCGGTCAATACTCAATGGCTTTCGGAACTCCTGACGAAACAGAAGAATTTGAAAAGTTAAGAGAAGCTTCTAGACTTGCTCACGCACTTGGGCTTAAAGTTAATGCAGGTCACGGTTTGAATTATGAAAATGTTTATAGAATGAAACAAATTGAAGATTTGTACGAACTTAATATTGGACATAGCATCATTGCCCGTTCAGTATTTGTAGGTCTTGAACAAGCTGTTAATGAAATGAAAAACTTGATTAAATAATTTATTTGAAAGGCTTAACAATGGAAAAAACAAACGAAGAAATAATTGAAGAAATGCAACAAGTTGCCAATCAAATGGTTATTGATGATTTGGAAGAGAATCCGGATTTAGAAAATGAATTCTTTGATTGTGACTGTTGTGGTAAGAATAAATGCCTTGCAGGTTCAATTCAATATGGCGATTACAGACTTTGCAATGACTGTGTTTTGCTTGCTGAAACAGGTTTTGCTCTAAAAAAATTCACGGACATTCAAGACTTGATGAATGCAATGGAAGACAAAAGACTTGAAGAACTTTGCAAGTATGTAAAAGAAGAAG
>JBNMKP010000098.1:0-6027 GCA_050874405.1 bacterium | reverse complement strand
GTTCTCAAAAAGATTTATGGTAAATCAGAAGAAGAGCTGACAGTAAATAATACTTTTCGCTTTATGCAAGGTTACAAATTTATTCCAAACTGGGAAAGCTGGAAAAATTACTACGAAAAACGAAATGAATCCGAAAACGAATATAATTTAGTAAAGGCGAAAGAATTAATTCAAATAATTCCCCAATTTATAAGTGATACAAATATTTTAATAGAAAATATTGAAAAACTAGAATTTTAATCTTGAGTCAAATAATTACACCAAATCGTTATTTTCGTTTTCATAAGGTGTTAAATCAATTGGCAATGTAAAACCAAATGTCGAACCATGATTTGGTTGAGAGTTCACAAATACGTGTCCATGGTGTTTTTCTATTGTGGTTTTCACAAGGTGCAACCCTAATCCTGTACCTTTTACACTATGGGTTTTGTTTTCAACTCGATAAAATCTTTCAAAAACCTTTTTCTGAAATTCCGGAGCAATACCAATTCCCTCATCTCTAACAGTTACAACAATTTGATTGTTTTCAGGCTCTTTATATAATCTAACATTTATTGTAGAATTCTCCGGTGCATATTTAATTGCATTTGACAGATAATTAGTCAATGCTCTTGAAATTCCATCATAATTGCACATAATTTGCGGGATATCATCATCTTTTTCAACATCAATATGCAAATTATGTTCTTTCAACAAAACTTGAACTTGACTAACACATGCATCAACAAGTTGTGACATATCATTTTCAGTTTTTTCAATTTTTGCATTTGCTTCCAATCTTGAAAAATCTAAAATATCATTAACCATACCGTTAAGCCTAATGATTTCTGTGTTCAAAGTTTCAATAAATTCTTTTTTCGTTTTTTCATCAAACTCGTCACTATAATTGTACAACGTATCAATATAACTTCTCAAAACAGTAACCGGAGTTCGAAGTTCATGCGAAACATTCGAAATAAATTGAGATTTCATTTGATCCATTTCAATTTCTCTTGTCACATCAATCAAAACAATAATATACCCAACATAATCGTGATTATTTTGAGTAAACATTGGAGAAATTATAGACTTCAAAATTCTTCCATCAATTGTAATATTAAAAGTAATTTGTTGTTTTGATTTTTCTTCAAGCGATAATTTTTTATACTCTTCAATTTTTTCTTTGAAGCAATAATCACCCTCGGTATCAACATATTGTTGAATATTTGTATCCATCAATTGATCATCTTGAAGTTCCAAAAGTTCTTTAGCATGATTATTTATCAAGACAACAGTGTCGTTATTGTCACAAACAACAACACCATTTGCAATACTCATCAACACAGCTTCTAGTTTGTTACGTTCAAGAGTCAACTGCTCAATATTTTGTTCTTCGTACAAATTAAGTCTTGCAGACATATCATTGAAAGCATTGAACAATTCCTGAACTTCTTCGCTAACATCTTTGCCCTCAATTTTATAACCGAATTCTCCTGATGAAATTCGTTTAACACCCTCATGCAAAATTCTCAATTCTCTTGTAATTAAATAAGTATTTATCAAAATTACAAAAGCAAAAACAAGCCATACAATAACAAAAACAAAAAGGATTGACGCTCTTGTAGTTGAAGAAACTTTTCCAACAATTGAACCAGACAAACCAACAGTAACAGCACCGATTGCCGAATTACTTTTAACATCAACCATCGGAGAAGATACTGAAATATTCGGTCTTTTCAAACTTTTATGAGCATTGTTTTGAGCTTTATAAATCAAACGTCCTTTAGCATCACGAAACTCAATAAAAACAATATCATGATGAGATTTCAAAATAGAATCTGAATGAGTTTTTAAGATATTAAAAGTATCTTTTTGAGGTGCATTTTTTG
Source organism: bacterium (assembly GCA_050874405.1). Classification (GTDB taxonomy): domain Bacteria; phylum Cyanobacteriota; class Vampirovibrionia; order Gastranaerophilales; family Gastranaerophilaceae; genus Zag111. Next base: position 4,159 of record JBNMKP010000098.1, on the reverse strand, counting down.
TCATCTCAACACTTTCAATCGCTAAAATTTTAGAAATAACTTGTCCAAAATTTTGATAACTTTCATTCAAATTTTTCTGAATATTAACCGTCGCAAAAACGGCAATTGCCATAATTAATAATGTACTCAAAACCAACCCGAAAATAATTAAACGATTTTGAGTTGTAAAATTTATTTTTTGATTCTCACTCATAAATTGATTATATCACTATAATAATTATTTTGATAGATTTGAAATTAAATAGTTTCTAATAATAGAAACAAAATCTTCCACATCTTTAATTGACAATTCTAAATCTTCTTTTAAAACCTTGTATGTAAAATCATAATCCGACTTTTGACGATTTGCAAAAGTATCTTTATATATTTTAAATAATTTATTTTCAAATACTTTATCTGTATAAATATACTTTTTATTAAACCAACTCATTAATTGGGAATGTTTTGATGTAATAAAATTATCTTTATATGCCAATGCAGTAACAATATAAAAAATTGCATAATACAATCGATTTTGACAAGTTGAATAGAATTCATTTTCAAAGTTTAATTTTGCAGCATCAATTGCATCTCCAGACTTTTCTATGGCATTCTGAATTAATATTTCATTATACTCCATAGTAAACACCTTTATCTACAACTTGTTCATAATATATAGGATTTTTTTTCAAATTTTCCATTGTCATCGGGTGCAAATCAAATACAATATCCATTTCAGCTTCTAAATTTCCGACTACCCCCCACAAATCCATTCTCTTATCTCTAGATAATTCATTTTCAAATAACGCAACAATATCTACATCGCTATCTTCTTTTGCATTATTTTTTGCATAAGAGCCATATAAGTAAACACCTTTAAAATCAGAAAACATTCTTTTTATTTTATCATTCAAATTAAAAATAATATTATCTATTTTTCTCATACATATAATATAACATTCTTTTCTTATAAATTCAATATAAACAAAGAAGGACAGGTATAAAACCTGTCCTCTTTTGCCTTATAATAGATAGAATTTGAAGTTCGATTATTCTTTTGTATATTCTGCATCAATAACATCATCATCATTGTTTTTGTCTGATGAGCTATTATCTGTTGAAGCATTTTCAGAATTTGCACTTTGTGCACCGTCTTTTTGAACTGCTTCATAAGCTTTTTGAGAAATACCAAACATTGTTTGTTGCAATTCTTCTGACAATTTTTTCAATTCATCAGTTGCTTTGTTTTCGTCAATAGCTTTTTGTAATGCAGCTTTTTGTTCTTCTAATTTAGATTTGTCAGCAGCATCAATTTTGCCTTCAAAATCTTTCATTATTCTATCTGCTGAACTAATCAAACTTGTTGCATTGTTTTTAATTTCAGCATCTTCTTTTTTCTTTTTATCTTCAGCAGCATTTGCTTCAGCTTCTTTAACCATCTTATCAATATCTTGTTCAGATAAGTTAGAAGAATTAGTAATTGTAATTTTTTGTTCTTTGCCAGTTGCCTTATCTTTAGCAGAAACATTTACAATACCGTTAGCATCAATATCAAATGTTACTTCGATTTGAGGAATACCACGCATTGCAGGAGCGATACCTTCTAATCTGAACATACCTAAAGATTTGTTATCTCTAGCCATTGGTCTTTCACCTTGAAGAACTTGAATATCTACAGCTGTTTGGTTGTTTTCAGCAGTTGAGAATACTTGAGATTTTGAAACCGGGATTGTTGTGTTTCTTGGAACTAATGGAGTCATTACACCACCCAAAGTTTCAATACCCAATGTCAACGGAGTTACATCAAGAAGAACGATATCTTTAACTTCACCAGCCAATACACCAGCTTGGATTGCAGCACCAACTGCTACAACTTCATCTGGGTTAACTGATTGGTTAGGTTCTTTACCTGTGTAATCTTTAACTAATTTTTGTACAGCTGGAATACGAGAAGAACCACCAACTAATACAACTTCATTGATTTCATCTTTTGAAATACCTGCATCTTTCAATGCTTGTTCAACCGGTTTTTTACATCTTTCTAACAAGTCGAAACATAAGTCTTCAAATTTAGCTCTTGTTAAATTCAAGTCTAAGTGTTTTGGACCGTTAGCATCAGCTGTAATAAATGGTAAGTTGATATTTGTTTCAAATACAGATGACAATTCACATTTAGCTTTTTCTGCAGCTTCTTTAACACGTTGCATAGCTTGTTTATCACCTTTAAGGTCAATACCTTCTTGTTTTTTGAATTCTTCGCAAATCCAATCCATAACTTTTTGGTCAAAGTCATCACCACCTAAGTGAGTATCACCTGAAGTTGATAATACTTCGTGTACACCATCACCAATTTCAAGAACTGAAACATCAAATGTACCACCACCTAAGTCGAATACTAAAACTTTTTCAGCTTTATCTTTTTCTAGACCATAAGCCAAAGCAGCAGCTGTTGGTTCGTTTACAATACGAAGAACATCTAAGCCTGCGATTTTACCGGCATCTTTAGTTGCTTGTCTTTGAGCATCATTGAAATATGCAGGAACAGTGATAACTGCAGATGTAACTTTTTCTCCTAAGTATTTAGAAGCGTCATCAGCCAATTTTCTCAAAATCATAGATGAAATTTCTTGAGGAGTATAATCTTTTCCGTCAATGTTTACTTTGTAATTCTCACCCATGTGTCTTTTAATAGAAGCGATCGTTCTGTCAGGGTTAACGATAGCTTGACGTTTAGCCAATTGACCAACTAATCTTTCTCCTGATTTTGAAAATGCAACGATAGAAGGAGTTGTACGAGAACCTTCTGCGTTTGCTATAACGGTAGGTTTACCACCTTCCATAACTGCAACAACTGAGTTTGTAGTACCCAAGTCAATACCAATTGTTTTTGCCATAATTTCTTTATCTCCTTTTCTTAATTATTTTATTGTTTATTGAGCATGGAAATTTTATATTCCACCCATCTCATATTATTGTTATAACATCGATTTTTCAAAATCTTAAAAAAATAAACAAAAAATTAACAATTGGGATTTTAAGGATATTTAATTTGATTTTTTGCTATTTTAGTGCAAATATTAGACTATGATTTACAATAAAGACGAAAGAAAGCCCCAAATTTGGTTTTGCGGAGCGCATTTTATAAACGACATTTACACCGGATTTTTAAACCCTATTATGCCATTTATTGCAGAACAGGTTAAAATTTCAATGCCAATTGCAACAATTATTTTAAGTTGTTCACATATTTTTTCATCACTATTACAACCATATTTTGGATTTTTTGCTGATAAGATGAAAAAAAGAGCCTTGATTTTCTGGGGATTAATTTTTACTGCAACATTTATATCACTTGCTCCGGCATCAAAAAATATTGCACTTATGATATTATTCATCATTTGCGGAAGTATCGGATCAAGTCTGTATCACCCTCAATCACTAGGATTGGTATCAAAATTTACAACATCAGATGCGGCTAAAAATATGGGAATATTTATCGCATCTGGAACTTTAGGTTTCTCAATGGGACCATTATTATCTTCTTCCATTGCACAATACTTTGGACTTTCTAAAATGCCAATTCTTGCATTATTAGGTATTATTTGGGCATTTTTGATGTTTAAAATGGTTCCAAAATTTTCAAACGAAGCCGAAAAAAAATTAGACTTAAATCTTAAACAAGCATTCACAGATATATTAACAAATCACAAATTAAATATTTTGAACTTGATTGCAATGTTGAAATCATTAATCACAACATCTTGTTCAATCCTATTACCATTTTTATGGAAAGCTCAAGGGTATTCAAAATTTCAAATTGGAATTGCACTATTTTGTTTCTTATTCTTAGGAGGAATTTCCTCATTATTAAGCCCAAAATTTGAAAAGAAAATCGGAACAGCAAATGTATTTTACATTTCAATGATTACAACATTCCCATTAATGATATTATTTATGCTTACATACAAAACAATGCCAATCGTATTATTCGTAATTTTTGCAATTATGGGATTTATCACAATGTTTGCAACACCTGTAACAATGAGCCTTGCACAAAACGTTTTACCTCAATATAAAAGCATAATCGGTGGATTTATCAACGGTTTTTCTTGGGGTGTTGTCGCAATCGCAATGACTATAATCGGATACGTTGCACAAGCAACAAGTATTGTACCGGTTT
>JBNMKP010000097.1:0-6034 GCA_050874405.1 bacterium | reverse complement strand
GTAAATACAAAAACAGGGAACGATAAATATTCATTCCCTGTTCTATAATAATATTTTTGTATAAATTTATCTTTCGCAGATTGTTCTGGCAACATAAACACCAGAAGCAGAAGCTTGTAAAAGACCTCTTGTAACACCTGCACCATCACCAATTGTGAATAAGTTTTTAACTCCCTCAGTTTCAAGTTCTTTTGTTAATTTAACTCTTGCTGAATAGAATTTAACTTCAATACCGTAAAGAAGTGTGTATCTTGAAGCTGTTCCCGGAGCAATTTTATCAAGAGCTTGAAGCATTTCAATAATACTTGTCATTTGTCTATAAGGGATAACAAGGCTCAAATCCCCAGGAGTTGCGCAAGTAAGTGTTGGTGTAATTACACTTGATGCAATTCTTTCCGGAGTTGAACGTCTACCGTCTAACAAATCACCAAATCTTTGAACTAAAATTCCTCCGCCTAACATATTGGCGAGTCTTGCAATATGTTGACCGTATTGAATTGGTTCTTTGAACGGTTCAGTGAATTTTTCACTAACAAGTAATGCAAAGTTTGTATTTGGAGTTTTGTAATTTGCATAACTGTGTCCGTTTACTGTTGCAATTCCGCTGTAATTTTCTTGAACAACTTCACCATTCGGGTTCATACAGAATGTTCTAACTTCATCACCAAAAGTTGGAGAATGATAAATCAATTTTGATTCATATAATTTTGAAGTTAATGGTTCAAAAACAGGTGCCGGAAGTTCTACTCTAACACCAACATCAACGGCATTATTTACCATACCGATTTTGTGTTTTGCAAACTCGTGAGTTAACCAATCTGCACCTTCTCTTCCTGGGGCAATGATTGTATATTCGGCAGAAATGATTTCGCCATTATCTAATTCAATACCTTTAACTTGTTCGCATTCAACAATTAATGATTTTGCTGAAACGTTATTCAAAATAGTAATTCTGTCATCAAGATAGTCTTGCATATTTTTCAATACGTCTAAGCTTCTTTCTGTTCCTAAGTGTCGAACAGGAGAATGAACAAGTTTCAATTCTGCCAAAACTGCTTGATGTTCAATTTCTTCAAAAACTTTTCTATCTGTTCCAAATACTTCTTCGGTTGCGCCATAGTTTAGGTATAATTTATCAGCATAATCGATTAAGTCTTCAGCTTGTTTCCTTGTCATATAGTCAACAAGGTGACCACCAACATCTGGAGTAAGAGTTAATTTACCGTCAGAGAAAGCACCTGCTCCACCCCAACCGCATAACAATCCACAACGTTTGCAGTTCACACATTTAGGGGAACCTTCACGGATAGGACATTTTCTTTTTTCAATTCGTTGTCCTTTTTCAATCAAAACCACTTTCCAATCAGGTTTCAATTTCATAATTTCCAAAGCCGCAAAAATTCCGGCCGGACCTGCACCAATAATCGCTACGTTGTACATAATCTTTTTTCTCCAATTTTTTCCAAGCTTTCTTAGTTTATATTAAAAATTATTAAAATTCAATTGATTTTTAACAATGTAAACAATTTGCTATAATATATTATATGGTATAATGTAAAAGCTATTAATTAGATATATAGGGAGATGTGGCATGTCCAGTTCTTATGAAAGATATAAGAGGCAGAGAGCAGCAAAAGATATTGCTCGAGAAAATATTTCAAGACGAAAGGATAATAAATTTTTTACTAATGTGAAAATGTTTATTTTAACATCTTCTGCGTTTGTTCTTGCAGGATTTGTTGCATTTAACTTGTACCTTTCTTCACTTCCGCCAATTGAAAATTTGGAAGATTTAAAGCCTAATTTGGTTACTAAATTCTATTCTGAAGATGGTGAAATTATTAAAACATTCACTGCTTATACTTACGATAAAGTTGAGCTGAATGATGTTCCTGATGAATTGAAAAAGGCTTTAATTGCGACAGAAGATAAAAATTTCTATCATCACCATGGTTATGACCTTTTTGGTATTGCAAGATCTTCTGTGCAAAACGTTCTAGCTCGTCATACTGTTCAAGGTGCTAGTACTTTGACTCAACAGTTGGCAAGAATTCTTTTCTTGTCTAACGAAAGAACAATTACAAGAAAAGTTAAAGAAATAGAAGTTGCAGCAAGAATTGAAAAAACAATTTCTAAAGACAAGATTTTAGAAATGTACTTGAATAATGTTTATTTAGGTGCGGGTGCTTATGGTGTTTCAGCCGCTTCAAAAATTTATTTCAACAAAAAATTAAGTCAATTGACTTTACCGGAGCAAGCTTTACTTGCAGGTCTTCCGCAAGCTCCGTCAGTTTATAATCCTTATAATAATAAAGAACTTGCGAAACAAAGACGTAATCAGGTTCTAAAAAGAATGTTGACAATGAAATATATCACCGAAGATGAATATAATAAAGCAATTGAGGCTGATATTCATTTGAGTACAATGCCTGCTTTATATACAACAAATAAAGCTCCGTATTTTAGTGATTACGTAATGCGAGAAATGGAAAAACTCGGTTTTGAAGAAACCGATATTATCCATGGTGGTTATAAAGTAATTACAACATTAGATTCTAAAGCTCAAGTTGAAGCGAATGAATCAATTTTGAGAAATATGAGAGCTTATGGCTTGACAAGACCATCTCAACAAGCAGCTGTATTTTCATTCAATCCGATTGACGGAAGAATTCTTGTTTTTGCAGGTGGTAAAAATTACGGAGAAAGCCAATATGACCGTGTAACTCAAGCTATCAGACCTCCAGGTTCTGCATTCAAAGCTTTTGTATATGCAGCAGCTATGGAAAAAGGAATTTCTCCAAACGATATAGTTGATGATAGCCCAATTACCATTGCAAAATGGTCGCCACATAACGCTGGGCACAAATATAGAGGAAAAATTCCTATATATAAAGCCTTGATGATTTCATCAAATGTTTGTGCAGCTCGAGTTATTCAAGAAGTTGGTATTCGTTCGGTTATTCAAGTTGCAAAAGTTCTTGGAATTACAACTCCTTTGCAATATGACTATACAATTTCTTTAGGTTCAAATGGTGTAAAATTGTTTGAATTTGTAAGGGCTTATGGTGCATTCGCAAATGGTGGATATGTTGTTCAACCTTACGCAATTGAAAGAATTGAAGATTCAAGAGGTAGAGTTTTGTATAGAGCTTCTAAAACAAAATCTTCTCACCAATTGAGTTTGAAAACGGCAGCAGAAATGACTGCAATGTTGAAAACAGTTATTTTAACCGGTACCGGTACAGCTGCAAATATTGGAAAACCTGCAGCAGGTAAAACAGGTACAACAGATGATTCTCGTGATGCTTACTTTGTAGGTTATACACCTGATGTTGTTACTGGTGTTTGGGTTGGAGATGATAACAACAAAAAAGTCCCTGGGTTATACGGTGGTACAATTCCGGCAAGAATTTGGAAAGATGTTATGACTGTAGCGACTAAGGATTATGGTGATAGAGATTTTGATTATCCGGAAGTTGAACTCGAAAATTATCATGCAACATTTGGTAAGGCTAAAGTTATCGGTGAAGATGAAAAGCAATCGATTGAAGAGAATGCAGAAGTTCCTACAAATTCAGAATCTCCTGTAGAGCAAGAAAACAATGCAGAAGCTCCAACTTCTCCAAAACCATTGAATAATATTAATAACAACTCAACACCGGCTGATGTTGTGAAAAGTTATAAACAACAAAGCTCTGCACCTGTTCCTCAATCCGGTAGAGCTCCAATTCCAATGGCGGTTCCGGAAAGTTTGAGATAAAGAATAAAAAAATAATCAAATTTTAAATATGTCGTATCCTTTTATTGAGGGTGCGACATATCTGTATGAGAAGTTATTCCTAGAGATTTGTTGTTATCTATATCAATAACATGTTTAATTATTGTATGTGCCATAAGAAGTAAATATGGATTTATTTCATTTGTTTGTGACATATTTATATTTGCGGCAGCTTTTTTAGAAACGGGCTTGATATCTTTGTCAACTTCAAAACTTGTTATTGTATCGACTGCGTAGCATTTTTTGTCTTTATCAATTCTCAATTGTAATTCAGTTTTCGGAAATTTATCAGAACATTTGATAGACAATTGAACAGAGTTTGATGATTCTAAGACCAAAGTTGCAACAACTTGTCCATAATTTACTGTTGTAATTGTTACTGTCAAAATGCTATCTGACTCATCTGCAGAAGACGATTTACTCTCAACTTCCAAGTCAAAACCAACACCGTCTTCAAGTGGAAGCCATGGAAGATATAACATTAATAATAATTTTAATGTTTTTTGCGGGTTATTTTCAGCAGCAACAGAAATACTTGCATTTATCAATTTTGCCATCTCTTTCATCTGAGTTAAATCTGTAATTCCAGATTTTGAAGCTTCTGTCATTGACATAATTAGTTTTGTTAATGCTTCTTTCCCATTTTTTTGAAGTAGTACAGAAATTTCGGACAAATTGATTACTCCATTTGAGAGAATATCTAGATTCTTTAAAGATGTTTGTAATTGATTTGCAATTTGAACATTTACGGCTTCTTTTACCGTATTTGTTGCAAGACCTTGAAGTTGAGCAAGAATTTGAGCTTGTAATTGAGAAAGAGAATTTCTCTGTGCCGCAATTTGGTTTGCAAACATTTGATTAAATTGAGCTTGTGTCATTCCTCTTTGGAGCATATAAATAAATTCGTTAATATTTTTAGGCATTTGCATTAAATCTTTTGCGTAAATTGCTCTATCCATACTTTGAAGAGTATTCATTTGCAAATGTTGTTCGACATGAACAGTTTGAGGTTGTGCAATATTTGGAGCAGAATTTTGCACAACTTGTTCAGGCATTTTTTGAGGAACTTGTGGAGCAGGTTTTTGAAGATTTGCATTATAAGCTCCTTTTGCCGTAAACATCTGAGGTTGAGCAAAATTATTCATAAATTTTCTTAAATCAATGCCTGCCATATTTCTAATTTAACTGATTTTTCAACAAAAGTCTAGTTTTGAATTGGCATATAAGATTGTGGATAATTGTAATCTTCAATAAAACCTAGATTTTTGTATAATCTTAATGCCTGCAAATTGTTGGTTTCTGTTGTGGTATTGATTTCTGTAATCGGGCTTCCATAATTATCAATTTCTTTGAAAATCATATCCATTGAATGTTTTAACATAATTGTGGATAACCCTTTACCTTGATGAGCTTCTCTAATTCCAACAAGCGGAATATTTACAATTGTTCCGTTTGTCAAATTCATGAATGAAAACCCAACAGGTTCTCCTTTATATAACAAAACACTTGTTGCATTTGGCATAAATTCTGCATAAATATCTTTAACAATTTTGTGGATAATATCTCTAACTCCGTCAAGTGTTGTAAATCTCGGGTCAAATAATGCATCAGAAGAGTCTTTAAATGCTTCTTGAATAATATTAACTGCATCTTCAAAGTATTTATCGTTCCAAGTAACAACTTCATAGTCTTGTGGAATTTGTACAACTCTGGCATGAGAGAATAATTCTCTTGATTGTGTACCTTTCATCTTAAATCTCAAAACTTCAATTCCCACGAATTTAAAACCAAGTTTTGCAATAACACTGATTAGAGATTTTTGTTCACCAAGCATTGGGTAGCAAACGATTTTTTCTTTTCTTAGGTTTTGAGTTACATCTAAGAATTTTTTTAAAAGTTCCTTTGAATATTCAAGAAAATGTTCTTTTTCTTTGCAGTGAATTATGTTCAACTCAATTGCTTCAGAGATTGCTGTTGTATAAACCAAAAATGCTGCAGCCTTTGAATTATCGTCATAAAGTACGATACATTTTATCAAATCTTTATCAATAGCTTCAAGAAATCCGTCATAGTCTAACGGTTCTAATTCAAAATTATATTCATTCGCAGCTCTTCTACGAAAATCTTCATAAAGATTTTCAAATTTTCCATAACTGTCAGCTGTTAAAAGTTTTATATCCAACATCAATCTCGCTCCTTATAATGAGTGGTGCACTTTTTCTTTTTTTGTTTCTAAGTATCTTTTGTTATATGGTG
>JBNMKP010000096.1:0-6085 GCA_050874405.1 bacterium | reverse complement strand
GCATCAGCTCTTTCTTGGGACGAATGGGCTAAAAATAGCTGTGTAAAGGTTGTTAATGTTCCGGTTGGGTTCAAAGAGATTGCAAATATAATGAAGAAAGTCGAACTTAAATTAAAAAATAACCCAACAGAATCTGTTGTTATTGATGATGTGTTCGGTAATCCTATTGATTTGGGGATAAATCCACGACTTGTATTTGCAGGTGAAGAATCCGGTGGAATGATTATGGGTACAGAGGAACTTATCAAGTCTGAACATGGAAGATGCGCTGTTGCAATGAGAGAAAAAAGTGCAACAGAAGCTATAATTGTTGCTTCTTCTTTAGTTTCTCAAATATTTGAGGTTAATGTGTCTTTATCTCAGTATTTGTCAAATGTGTTTAATTCAAATAATATTATTGGTCGTTTGATACAAGGGTTGACATAGCTTATTACAATGAATCAGAACCAGATATTAATAAGTTAAAAGAAGCTAAAGTCACTGGTGAAGCACTAAGAACAAAGAATGATTTATTCTATTTGTCACTTGCTATTGCAAAAAAAGAAAATATTATAACTTTAGACGACGTTAAAAATGTCTTAAATGACAGATTTAGAGATAAAGGTTTGATTTTTGATAACTTGAAATCAATTAAATTCGTTGGTGATGGAACATATCTTGAATTTGATGACAAATATATTGAAATTCGTCCATCTGGAACAGATGCCAAAACCAAAGCTTATGGCGGAGGATTGAATAGAGCTGATATTGAAAAATATGCAAGTGTTTTAGGTAATTATTCCGGTGATAGAACTTATACTCATCAATCTGTTGTTCCTAAAGAATTTTATGATTCTGCAAAAGATAAGGCAATGGGTTATTATTTGAAATTTGTTGATAAAGATGCGAATAATGAACCATTTGTTATTCCGGATTATAATTTCTAATTAACAAAGATTAAGGGCGAATATTTATATTTGCCCTTGTTTATTATACAATTGTTTTACGAAGATAATAAAACGAGGTAAATATGTTAAAAGATTATTTTTTGAATAAAGTTGAAAATGCAATAGATGAAGCAGTTAAAGCTCAAAAATTAGGACAAATGAGCGAATACACAAAAGGTTCTCTTGTGGTTGAAAAGCCTAAGAATCCTGATTTTGGGGATTTGGCAATAAATGTTTCTTCTCTTGCTCGTTCTGCAAGAATCGCACCTCCTATGATTGCAAATTCTATCGTTGAATTCATCGACAAAGAAGACTGTGAATACTCTGTTATTGGTGGATTTATCAACTTTAGAGCAGGAAATTCTCTTTTAATAAATTTAGTTGATGAAATTTTTTCGAAAAATAAAGATTTTGGACGTCCTGAGAATATAAATAAAGAAAAAATTATTCTAGAATATATTTCAGCAAATCCAACCGGACCTTTCCACATTGGTCACGGTCGTTGGGCTGCAATGGGAAGTGCATTGGCAAATCTTTTGAAGTTCTATGGACATGATGTTTATCAAGAATTCTACATTAATGATGCCGGCTCTCAAATTCAAAAACTTGGACGTTCTTTAGTTATTCGTGTTAAGCAAGAATTAGGGCAGGATATTGATTTTCCAACAGATGAAGTGGAAAGAAAAAATTATTATCCAGGGGATTATTTAATTCCGGTTGCTAAAAAATTCATTGAAGATTATAAATCAGAACTAGAGTCTGTAAATAATGATGCAGATAAAATTGATTTAAAAGTTTATTGTGATTTTGCTAAGGATTATGAAGAAAAAGTTCAAAGAGGTTTGTTAGATAATTTCAGAGTACATTTTGATAACTTCTATTCAGAATTGACATTACATAAATCAGGTAAAGTTGATGAATGTGTTCAAAAACTTCGTGATAGCGGCAAGATTTATGAAAAAGAAGGTGCTGTTTGGTTTAAATCCTCAGATTATGGTGATGACCAAGACCGTGTCATCAAAAAGGCCGATGGTTCTAATACATATTTAACAGCAGATATTGCATATCACGTTGATAAATTAGAACGTGGATTTGACCGTATGATAAATATCTGGGGTGCTGATCACCATGGTTATGTCGCAAGAGTTAAAGCCTCAATTGAAGCTTTAGGCTATGACCCTAACAAATTAGAAGTCTTACTTGGGCAATTAGTTAACCTTGTAATCAACGGTAATGAAGTTCGTATGGGTAAACGTAAAAATATGGTTACCCTAGAAGATTTGATTGATGAAGTTGGAGTAGATGCAACAAGATTTTGGATGGCAATGAGAAATATTGATACAACTTTGGATTTTGATATTGAACTTGCAAAAACAAATTCTGATGAAAACCCTGTATTTTATGTGCAATATGCACATGCTAGAGCTTGTTCAATAATTAGAAATGCAACAAACGATAGAGTTGATACAGAATCAGGTAAAACAATTCCTGCAGTATTGACTAAAGAAGAATTTGAAAACTTAATTTCTAATTTTGACAAAAATATTATGAATTCGACAATTAAAGAAGCTAGAAAATTAATTCTGAAGTTAGAAGAGTTTAAGCCTTTAATTGTAATGTCAGCACAAACTCGTCAAGTTTATACAATTTGCCGTTATGTTCAAGAATTGGCTGCTGAATTCCATTCATTCTATAACTCAACAAGAGTTATTACAGATGATATTGAGTTGACAAAAGCAAGATTAGCTTTAGTTTGGGCTTTCAAAACTGTATTATCAAATGCATTGAATATCTTAGCTGTTTCAGCTCCGGAAAGAATGTAAGGTTTAGAATATGACTTTGAATATGGAACATGTTAAAGATAAGCTATTTATACAACCTTATCAATTAAAGATTTTGACTGATATTTTTTCATCATATTGTCCAGATGCTGAAATTTGGGCTTATGGCAGTAGGGTTAATGGCGATGCTCATCTGGGGTGTGATTTAGATTTGGTTGTAAAGTCTTTTAATTCTGACAAATGCAGTTTAGTTGGTTTAAGGCAACTTATTCATGATTCACAAATTCCATTTCTTGTTGACTTAAATATGTTTGATAAATTACCGGATTCTTTTCAAAAGGAAATATTGAAAAAATATTTGGTTATTTGGGGTAAGTAGGCTTATCTGCAAGAGTCTTCCTGTTTATCAATTTTTCCGTTGAAATTGTTATCAACACCATCTGAACAAGAGCCAATAGAATCTTTGCTTTCTGCTTTGGGATTGTATTTAAGATATCTGTTTGGAATCATTGCACATAAGTAGTTGAAGAATTCTTTATATCTTTTGGCAAGTTGAGGATTATTGATTACGAGCATATTTTCATCATTTCTGTTTTCCCCACTGTTAGAAAAATTCATTGAACCCATAATAATATATTCATCATCAATAATCATTGTTTTTGAGTGTAATTTCCCTGCATAATTTTCTATTTTTACAGGAATTCCGCTTTTGCGGAGAATCTGGTGTTTTGTATTTTTCGTGTGAACATTATTTGCGTCCATTATTATTCTTACATCAATTCCTCGTTGACGGGCTTTAATAAGTTCATTTGAAATCTTTGAATGTGTTATTAAAAATGTTGGAATATATATGTAATGTTTTGAGTTTTGAATAAGTTGAATTATGCGAAGTGATGATTTGTCTTGTGGTGAAAAATAAACTTCAATTTCACTATTTCCGATTTTATAAGTATTGTTTTCTTTGTTTTTAATTTTATCTTTGTGAAATTTACCTGATAGCATTTGCTCAAATTCTTGAGTATATAGCTTTGCAATTTCTTTTGAGTTGATTATTATAACATCATTCTGGTCATAACCAGATAGTCCATTTTGAGAAAAGTTCATAGAACCTGTGTAAATAATTTTGTTATCAAATATAATAAATTTGTTGTGCATTAGCATGTTGCTATTTACGGAATTTCCTCCTCTATCAGATTTTGAAATCTCGGCGATTTCTTTAATTATGTCGTTCCCTGAGTAAATATTTTGTGCAGGATTAAAATATTCGTCATAGACATAGCGAATTTTTACTCCTCTTGCTTTTGCTTGTTTTAGCGCATTTGTGACTTCTGGAGTATTTTCATATCCGAAAATTGCAATATCTATAGATTCCGTTGCATTATTTGTAAGTTTGACAAATTCTTTGCAGACGTGTGTTTGACATTTGTTGTCAGGTTTTAATTTTTGCGTGAAATTTGTAAAGTATAACGTGAGATTTCCATCTGAGATAATTGTTGGTGGCGCTGGAATTTTTGGAATATCGTAGTTAAAATAATATAGTTTTTGCTTTTTATGTTTATGAAATTTCTTTTTAAGTCTTTTATTTAAATTATGACAATATCTGCAAGGTTTTGCTGTTTTAGGAAGTTGTTTTTGCGGAATTATAACAGTATCATGAGCAAGTTTGGCAAATTTACAGTCTAGGGTGTGGTATTTATTGGAATGGTGATTTAGTATAACAAGGTGCAATTTCTTTGCAGAGGTTAAATTTTTCTTAAACTTAATAATATTTCTAATTTTGTTGTTTTTAATTCCAAATCCACTATTTTCAAGTATTGATTTGTAGTCTAAACCGTTTATTTTAACATCTGCAAATTTACATTCGCTATTTTGTTTTCCGGAGAATTTTACTGAAACTTTCTTATTTTCAATTGTTTTAGTTGCATAATCTTGAGCTAAATATCCAAGACTTATCATATCTACCCTTGATAAGTTGAACAGTTTTGAATATTTTTTTATGAATTTATCATCTGGAGTAAGTGAAAATGTTTCAATATCTGCAACACAAACTATTTCATCTCTATCAATAATTTTATCTTTGTTTAAGTCTATTCCGAGTTTGTTTGGAGAATAAACCTCTAAGACTTCTTTGGTTTTACTATTCCAAATGATAAAAGTGGAAAATCCGCTAAGTAGTCCTAACAATAAGATTGTCGCAATAATCTTTTTCATTAATCTAAATTCTTATAATTTGTTAAATCAAAACCAAGTCTTACAATAGTATCTTTCAACGTCATATTCTGGGTTATTGAAAATTCTTTGGTGTGAGAATCTTTAATGCAGTTATTATATTTGCAAGGGTGAATAAGAGCTTCTGCTATACATTCTTCATCTAGAGCTTTTAGTCCATATTCAATTGCATCAGAATCCATCATTCCTGTGTAGCCTACTCCAATAATGAAATCATTAGTTTTTAAATTGTATTCATCAATTGTTTTTCGATTAAGCTTTGTGAAATATTGCAATAGTGCAATTTTTACAAGATTTAACGGATAGTTAAGATTCAAATGTTTTTCTAGTTTTGGAATAAAATATAATTCTTCAAATTGAGTTCTAACGTATTTAATATTATATTCTTTTGCTAATTTGCAAACAATTTTAAAAATCTCAGGTATTGCATGTGTGTGAACATGTGAATCTAAATGATCAATTGCTGTATTTGCTTGTACTTTTTCAATTTGAGCCCTAAATTCTGTTTCTATTTGTTCAAGTAATTCTTTCTTGTGTTGATTTAGAATTAAATATCCATAACCGACATTAAAATATCCGTTATCATCAGTTAATAAAGGACAATCTGTTATGGATTTCCCTTCCATAATATTTAAATGAGCTGCAATCCCTAAATTCGGACAATCCGGCAAAATATCGTGAACAGCACTATCAAATGCTTCTCCATTAGCACAAAGACTTGCACTTGTTAAAAATCCATTATTATAGCCCTCTAAAACAGCTTGATTATGTGCTTGAGTTAAACCAAAATCGTCAGCATTAAGAATAAATTTTTTATTTATCATTCGATTATCCTTGCATAATTCTTATGAAATAATATAATTATGATAGTAGAAAGAGAGTTGAAATGCAAACACCGAAATTAGCGATTATAATACCATGTTACAATGAAGAATTGTGTGTAGAATCAACCTGTAAAAGACTTTTAGAGGTTTTGAAAGATTTAGTTGACAAGCAGAAAATAACTCCTGATAGTTATTTATATTTGGTTGATGATGGTTCTGTAGATAATACTTGGAATTTAATTGAAAAATTACATAATGAAAACTCTCTTATTAAAGGACAAAAGTTTATAAGAAATTATGGAAACCAAAAAGCTCTTATTGCAGG
>JBNMKP010000095.1:0-6087 GCA_050874405.1 bacterium | reverse complement strand
GTATGTATAAATAATCTATTGAATAATAAAATGTTTCTAAGGAGCATTTATGGATACAAAAGAGTTATTGGGGCTAAAGGTTAAGGAAATCAGAAAATCTCGTAAAATTACACAAGAAAAATTGTCTGAGATTATTGGAGTTGATAATGGTTATATCAGTAAATTAGAGGTTGGTCAAAATTTTCCATCTATTGGCACGTTAGAAAAAATTGCAAATGCTCTTGATGTAGAATTAATAGAATTTTTTAGATTTTCAGCGCCCAAAGAAAAAGATTTTAAGACTGAAATTAATAAAATATATGATTTTTTAAGCAAGGAAAATCAATATACTTTATATATGGTTGCTAAAGGATTGAAAAAATAAACTAGCCTTTTGAAGATGCTGAAACTGCTTGAACTTTCTTTCTCTTCTTCTTAGACTCAATAATGCTATCCATATTGAATCTTGAAAGTTTTCTATCAGCTTTATCATCTGTTTGAGTATTTGATTTTACATCAGCATTTGTAGTTGCAGAAGCTCCTAACAATGTTGGGTCATTTGTGAATTCTCCGGATTCTGTATTGTTTTCGACAATTGCTGTTTCTAAAGCTGCTTGGTTTTCAATTTTTTCAGTATCAATTACTTCATCTTCATTTTCATCAGGACTATTAAATGCAATCGCAGATTGAATATTTAAGCCTTGTTGAGATTGCATTTGGATTGGTTGTTGTTGATTATCGTTTTGTTGTGCTTGAACTTGAACATCTTGATTGTCAGTTGAAGATGTTGAAGTTTTTACATTGTTTGAAGTGTTATCATTATTTGAATTAAAGCTAAAAGTACGAGTTCTCTTTTTTTGATTATCCAATTCTTTAGTAGCTGTTTTAATTCTCTTATCAGCATCTTTTTGTTCTGTTGTAGATGTTTTCATAATGGATTTTGCAACGCTTGTTGTAGCTTTTGCAATTCCACCTGTTAAAAGTCCTGCTTCACCTGTCAATTGAGAGGTTACACCTCCCAATGTTTCTAAAGTACCTTGTTTTACAAGACCAGTACCAATTGCAGTTTTTACAACACCGGCAGCATGAGTAACAGGGTTTGGTAATAAAACTGCACCCTCAGTAATAAGTAGTGAGCCAACACCTGTATGAACAGCTCCCAATGCTCTTGTGCCAAGTCCAACAACTACTGCATTTGTAGAAACATCAATCAAGTTTGAACTGCTCTTTTCGTGAGATGAAATTATACCATTCAAATCTGTTGAATCTTTTTTAAATACATTTAATTGTTGAATATTTTTATTAATAGATTTTTCAAGACCAGCTGTAACATCATTTTGTGCAGAAACAGGATTTGCAATTGATTGAACGGATGCAGATACAGAATTTTCAGCTTTTTTATCATCTTCTTCTTGAATAGATAATGCTTTTGCAGCATCTTTTTCAATAGATTTTACAAGACCTTGGCTTTTTTTATTTTGTTGGTCTACTGTAGAATCTTTTTTATCAAGGTTCAAAGCAGCCATACTTAAATCTTGAGTTGCAGAAAGTGTTTGCATTGTTGAATTAACAGCATTTGCAAAGCTGAAACTTGAATCTAAAGTATTTTGATTTTCTTGATTATTATTTTGGCCGTCATTTTTTTGAGATGGATTATTCGGAACTAAGTTTTTGGGATTTGGAATTAATCCTTGAACATTTGCTCCAACTGTTTTTGCAACTTCTCCAACAACTGAAACATCTGGAATAGCTAATTCTGTTGCAGCACCAACTGATTGAGTGATGTTTTTCAACTCATTCATTCCTGATTTTGCAACGATTGCACCTTGTTTTACTGCACTTTTAGCAATACTCATGGTGTCACTTACAATAGTCAAAGGTAATGAAGCCGCTAGAGCTGTGGTTGTTGCTGCAACACCATTTGTAAATTCTAGTGAGCCTTGAACAATAAGTTTGTTACCTGCTTTTATCATATTCAAACCTTTTGAAGCTGTTAGAGGGTTTGACAATAATGCAGAACCTGTAGCAACTAAAGTTGTACCTGCAGCTGTTGTAACAATACTTTTTTCTGTTGTTCCAATACCAATAAATGTTGCTTTTGAAATGTTAACAATATGTTTTGCGTTATTTAAAATCAATTGTGCGTTTTCATCTGCAAGAGATTTTACTGTTTTTTGAACGTTATTAATAGAATTTTTACCTGTTGTAAATGCAATATCAAGACCTTTTTCAATCTTTTGGTTTTGAGATTCAATAATGTTTAAGCCACTAACAATTTCAAGTTGTTTAAACATATTGTCTTGTGCTTTTGTATTTGGTTGTCCATTTTGATTGTTTGACAATGATTGAATTGCTGCTTGTTTAATTGGTGATTGTGATTGTTGTGCTTGAGGTTGAACTGCACTTTGTTGAGCAATTTGTTGTTGTGGGTCTTCTTCTGCAGATTGAACAACCGGAGTTGCTTCTGGATTTGCAGCTTCTGTTTGAAGTTTTTCAAGTTCAGATAACAAAGCTGCTTGTTCTTGTGCATTTTTAGCATAAGTGCTTTCTGCTTTTGCAACTTCTTGGTTAACTTTTTGAACATCTTTTTGACTTTTGATGCTTTGTTTTTGCAAATCTTTATTTGTTTTATCTGTGTTTTCTTGACCTTTTACAATATCATTTGTTGTTTGTTGAGTTACTTCAGTAGCTTTTCTTGCATTTTGATATGTAAATTCAAGACTTAAATCTTTATTGTCTTCTTCATTTGTTGAAGTGTTTTCTGCTGTGTTATTTGTATTATCTTGGTTTGTTTCTTCTGTATTAGTATTTGCTTGAACATTATTATCTGCGATAGGGTTGCTATTTGTTGCAGCTTCGGTATTATCAGAAATGATATTTGTATTTTCAGCTTTGTTGTTATCAACTATTGGATTATTGTTTTCGTCAGTCTTTTCTGTGTTATCTGCTTTGTTTTCTTCTTCTGTGTTTTGAGTAACAACTGTAGCTTGTTTAGTTTCAACAACATTTGATGTATAAGCATTTGCAAACATTGCAATATCTCCAGAAGAATGAAGTTCTGCGATTTCGTTATCAGAAGTTTCTGTTAAATCTTTACCTGTTTCAATTGCAATTTTTTCAATTGAAGAACCTGTTATGCCATACAATACATCAGATAAAAGTCCCATATTAGAATATACAACCCCACTTGTTGAGTGAGTTTGTTGCATTTCATGGTAATTTTTGTTGAGGTTAGATAGGTCTTTACCTGCTTGAATTGCATCATCTGCGATTGTTTCATTTTCGGTAGCTTTTGTTTCGAACAAATCCATTGAAGATAACAAGTTGTCCAATTCTTTAGAATTAACTTCAATTTCTTTCAATGAAGAAGAACTTTTGTTACCTAGCATTTTGCTTAATTCTTGATATCTTGATTGTTCAGTTTCAGATAATTGACCACTTTTTGCTTTTTTATCAAGTTTTTTCCATTCATTAGTCAAATTTGAAATTTCATTCATTGATTTTTGGTATGAATTGTTATTTTCATTCTTGATTTCTAATGCTCTGTCTTTATTTTTGTTATATTCTTCTGTAACTGATTGAGTGTTTTTTTCAGCTTCAGTTGCTTTCATAACACTTTGTTTTGCTTTTGTTTGTAAGCTATTTAAATCAAAATCTCCAACAAGTTCTTCGGTTGAAGAATTGTCATCATTTGCAGAAGTTGTAGAAATTACTTCGTAAGCTGTAACATCTGATTCTTGTTGAGCATGAGCCCAAAGCAAAACATCTTGCGGAATTTTTACCCCGCTGTTTTCCATTTGGATAATTTCTTCATAAGAATAGCCGGCCCATTGAGAATCTTTAATTGGGCATTTGTTAGTATTTTTAGAATAAGCAGCTTTGAAAGCCGCACCTAATTCTTCTTTGTACCAAGAACTTGCAGCATTCAAATAATATTCATCAGAATATTTATTGCCATAATTTGCTTTTAATTGGATAGCAGTATTTACAATTCTATCATTGTAACCTGCAGTTAATTTGGCATCGATAGTTACACCGGCAGTACTGTTATTAGTACCGGTTGTAGTGAAGTTTGGTTCTTTTCTAGTAACTTTCATTGCCCTTTTTATCCTTTTTTAAAGATATACATATAGTTTTATCGGTATTTTTAGGCAAATCTTTAATAATTTAGAAAGGTGCATTAACAAATTGTTACACGAAGATGGGATAAGAAAATAATGTATTTGAACTGTATAATATTTGACATCAATCTATATGTGACATAATATTTTCTTATACAAAAAGGGGTGGAAGATATGAATAGCACAGAGAAAAAAGTTTATACAAAAGAAGAATTATTGGCATTTTATAACTTGCCGTTAGAAGATTTATTGAAAGAGTCTTCCAAATATATGTCAAATAATATTGAGTTCTGCTCTCTTATCAATGCAAGGAATGGCAAATGCTCTCAAAATTGCAAGTACTGTGCTCAAAGTTCTCACTATTGTACAAATATTGAATCTTATCCCCTTGTTAGTATTGATGAAGTTAAAAAAGTTGCAAATGAGGCGAAAGCCAATCATGTTTCTCGTTTTGCAATTGTTACAAGTGGTAAAACCCCAGATGAGGGACGTGATTTTCAGATTGAACTTGATATGATTAAAGAAATCAATAAAATTGACGGACTTAAATCTTGTGCTTCAATTGGAATTTTGAATGAAGAACAGGCAAAACAATTGGCACAAGCAGGATTAAAAAGATTTCACCACAATATCAACACTTGTCGCTCATATTATCCTGAGGTTTGCACAACTCACTCTTGGGAAGATAGGTTAAATACTTGCAAACTTGTGAAAAAATACGGTATGGAGCTTTGCTGCGGTGTAATTTTAGGTATGGGTGAAACTGTTGAACAAAGAATTGAAATGGCTATGGAATTAGCTGAAATTGAACCTGATTCAATTCCGATAAATATTTTGATGCCAATACCGGAAACACCTTTTGAAAATTACCATGATAAAATTGATGAAGAAAATGTTTTAAGAACGATGGCTGTATTTAAAATTGCAAATCCAAATGCGGTTGTTCGTTTTTGCGGCGGAAGAAAGAGATTGTCACAAGAAAATCAAGAATTGGCTTTGAATACTTGTGTTGAGGGAATTTTAATAGGTAACTATCTTACAACTGTTGGTCGTGAACCTCATGAAGATTTTGAAACGGTTAAAAATTTAGGCAAAAAGCTTTTACATTAATTCATATTTATGCAATTTTTTGTTCCAAAAATCCTTATATAAAGTAAGAGTGGAGATAAAAATATGTATTATATTGATGATGATGGCAAAAAAAGAGTTGTGCAAAATAAATCTTCCGTAAGGCAAAACCGAGCTCAAAATCAACAAGCACCTGCGAAAGCATCATTAAATCAAACTTCTCTTTTTGAAAATTCTCATGACAATAATCAAGTAATTCTTAAATCTACAGGTGAAGTTAATTTAAATTCATTAACAATGGTTCACTATGATGATAAAATTATTCAGCAAATGATGAAGAAAGCTGATGTTTGTGAGCCGGTGTCTACAAGGGTTCAAAAACCGATGTATTTCAATTTTTCTTATTCTCCAAACACTAATGTTACAACCAAATTGTTTGATGGAACGGCAGAAGATTTGGATAAATGCTTAGAAAAAACAAAACTTAAAGGTCAAGGACAAGCATTTTTAGATGCTCAGAATAAATATGGGATTAATGCCTTATTCTTGATGAGTATTGCAAAAGTTGAATCCGGTTATGGAGCAAAACCAAAAACTTATTGCAAATATAATGTTGTTGGTGCTGTTGGACAAAAACCTAAAAGCTATGCAGCATGTATTGATAGCCTTGGTAGAAATTTGAATAAAAATTATGTGACAAAGGGTCACATAACAATTGCAAAAATTCGTGATAAATATTGTTCTTCTAATAAAGTTTGGCCAAAATTAATTGCTGATGAGATGAATAATCTTACTAAACAAATAAATAGTAATTTGATTATGTAATTATTTATAAGTTTTCAAGTGCTGCAATTTTCATGTCTTTGAAGTCTGGAGTTCTTCCTGTCCAGATTTTTTCGGCTTCTACTGCTTGGTGAAT
>JBNMKP010000094.1:0-6117 GCA_050874405.1 bacterium | reverse complement strand
TCTAACATTAGATTACTCCCAAAATCTCTTCAACAATTTTATCCGGATTTTTGTTGTCGGTCAAAATTGTAATATTTGCAAGTTCATAATTTTTTTGTCGCTGAGAAATTATTGATTGAATTTTTTCAACTGTCATTTGATTTTTTAATAGTGGGCGATTTGTGTTATTTTTTATTCTTTCTAGAATTATTTGTGGGGAAGTTTTGAGGTAAATTACTGTAGAATTTTTTAACAAAAGTTCTTGTGTTGTTTTGTCTTCAAAAGCTCCGCCTCCAAGTGAAATAACTAAATTTTTATTGGTAAAAATTTCTTTTATTGTTTCTTTTTCAAGATTTCGAAAATATTTTTCTTCTTCATTTTGAAAAATTTCTGAAATTGTTCTTTTTTCATTTTGTTCAATGAGAATATCAATATCTATACTTTTGAGATTTAATTTTTCTCCTAAAAGTTTTCCTATTGTAGTTTTCCCTGAACCCATCATTCCAATTAATACTATTGTTTTCATATTGTTATGATATCTTAAAATCGAAAAAAATAAATATCCTTAACTTTTTTGACTTATTTATTTCATAATGTATTATGAAGCTAATAAGAGGGAAATTTATGTACAAAAAAATATTAGCACTATTAATGCTTGTAATGTTTGTTTGTTGTGGTTGCGGAAACAGAAAAGATGAACCAATCGAAAATGATTTGAACACAATTACATCAAGAGATACGGTTTTAGTCGGGGTTAAGACTGATACATATCCGTTTGGTTATATTGATAAAAAAGGACATTTTGCAGGATATGATGCCTCTTTAGCAAGACTTATTGCAAAAGGACTTTTGGGTAGTGAAAAGAAAGTTAAATTCATACCTGTAACTGCTTCTGATAGAATGATGAAGTTGTACTCTGGTGAAGTTGATATGATTATTGCAACTATGTCAATAACTCCAAAACGTCAAGAAATTCTGGATTTTTCTGATCCGTATTATGTTGCAGGACAAGCGATTTTAGTTCGTCGGGGAAGTAATGTTAAAACTCTTCGAGACTTGAACGGGAAAAGAGCTATTATTGTATTTGGTTCAACAAGTGAAAGAAGTTTGAGATCTGCTGTTCCAAATGTCGGAATTTTAGGCTATAAAACCTATACAGATGCGTATAACGCACTAAAGAAAGGTCGGGCTGATGCGATTGTATCTGATGATACGATTTTACTCGGCTTGGCATTAAAAGACAATAGTGTTGTTTTACTTCCGAAGCGTTATTCTAAAGAACCTTATGGAGTTGCCTTTAGAAAAGGCGCTGAGTCAAAAAATCTTATAAAAGCTGTTAACAATATAATTGATATAGAAACTCGAAACGGCAATCTAAAGAAAATTCAAAAAACTTTTGGAATAAATTAATTTCCAAAAAAGATTTTAGCAAGTTTTATTTCCTGCTCTTTTGTTAGGGCAGGATTTTTTAATTTTTCTTGTAGAATAAAATCAAAACATTGTTGATATTTAGGAGATGGAGATACTCCAATGTTTTGCAAATCTTTTCCGTTGATTGAGATTTTGATGTTTTTTAAAATATTTAAATACTTTAATGTAGGTTTAGAATTATTTATTGAAAACATAATAATTGATTCTATTGGTAAATTTTCAAAATTTTTGTATATTTCGTAATTCGTTTTGAAAGATTTTCCATTTAAATCTTTGTAATCTTCAACAATTTTTTTCTCTATTTTTGTTAATGGTAAAGTTGAAATGTATGGAATTAATCCAACATAAATTATCCAAATATTTTTCGGCTTATACTTGTTGATTAGTTCTCTTATTGTTGAAATTTGTTTTTTATCAAATTTCAAATCTTTATTTTCAGGTGAAATTAATTTATAAATTTTCTGTTCAATAAATTGTTCAAAGGCTTCAACAGAATTTAGATTGAATGTTTCTTCAAGCTCTTTTTTTAGTCTTTTATACGATAGGTCATAATTTATGTTATTCAAATATTCGTCTTGAAGTTTTTTTGTATGTTTGTCGAGTTTAAATCCAAAACGAACAGAAAATTTTAATCCTCGAACAATTCTTGTCGGATCGTCAATAAAACTTTTGTCGTGAAGAATTCTTAATGTTTTGGTTTTTATATCATTTAAACCATTTGTATAGTCAATGATTTCACCTGTGAGAGTTGATTTTGCCATTGCATTTATTGTGAAATCTCGTCTTAGAACATCTTCTTTCAATGGACACCCGATATTTTGAACTATAGGAAGATGCCCCTTTTGCGGGTACGATTCGCTACGAGTAGATGCAATATCAATTTCTTGTCCGTTAAGTTTAATTCTCACTGTGCCAAATGGCTCATTAACTTGTAGTATCTCAGCATTTGGAATGGTTTTTGCAAATTCTATTGCATTCCCAACATAAGTAACATCAACGTCAAAACTTTCTTTGCCAAGAATTTTGTCCCTAACAATTCCGCCAATAAAATATAAATTTTTATCCTGTAAATTGATGATGCTCATTTTTCTATTTTAGCTTAAAATAGAGTAAAATAAAAGTAATATAAGTTTTTTAAGAAGGGACGTAATGTTACAAGAAGCGACAAAAGCACTTAATTCGGCATTTAATAACAGTTTTATCAAAAAGACAAGTCAATATCTTCATGATTGCGTGAGAGAAGAAGTTAAAAGTTCGACTTTCCGTAATTTAAAAGGGGATAAAGATAATAAATGGATTTTCTTAAAGGATAATGAAACTCTTTTAACACAAGGGCTTGAATATCTTAAACTAGATGGCTCAAATCCCAATTTGACAGAATTGATGATTCAAAGTGATTTGAGTACAAAGGATAAATATTTGATTTATGGGTATATGTTCCTTGTTGGTCGTAACGGAAAATCCCGCAAACGTAACGAATTTTTGACTCCGCTTTTGTATGTTCCTTGTAAACTTGAAAGAAACGGTGTCAATATAAATTGTATAAGACAAGATGATGTTCTATCCCTTAATACCGGAGCTTTAGCTGCTCTTTTGAAAAAAGGTGACGATGATGATGAAGTAGATTTGTTTTTAGAGGGAATTTTGGACGTAGTTCCTGATTTGCCTATCACAAAAGAAAAGATGGATATTTTCTTAACTACTTTAAAATCTTTAATTCCGGATATCGAAATTTCAGAAGATTCAACAGAAAATGTTGATGAAGATAACATTGAAAAGGACGAACATTTTGCGAAAGATTTGTCCGATACAAAAATTACCGGTGAAAATTTTGATGAAATTATAGAAGATGAAGTTCAGGAGCAAAAGGCAAAACCTGTTGGCGATATCAAAAAACTTTGTGTAACTTATCAAAGTGCAATTATTTTGACCAAACGTCCGTCAGTGACTGCAGGTGTTTTACATGAACTTATGCAAATTGCTGAAAAACCAAGTGGTGTTTATCGAGAAACCACTTTGAGTGTAATTAATGATGAATATACCCAAAGTGGAGAAAAAAATCTTCTTCCAAAAGATTCCGGAGAGTTTTATCCGATTACTCCGCTTGCGTTGAGCGATTCACAAGAAAAAGTTATAAAGAATCTTGAAACTAATAAATTTATTGCTGTTCAAGGACCTCCGGGGACAGGTAAATCTCAAACCATCGTAAACCTTGTAGCTCATTTGATTGCTAATGGAAAGACTGTTTTGGTTGCTTCTCGTATGGATAAGGCCGTTGATGTTGTTGCAGACAGGTTGAATGAGTTAGGTGCTCCCTATCTTGCACTTAGAGCAGGAAGAATGAACTACCAAAAACAATTGAGTTTACAGTTACAAGATTTGCTTGCCGGTAAGATTGATTTAGATGAAGATGTTGAGGATTATATTTTTGCTGATGTCAAAGATATGAAACAACATTTGGATTGTCTAAGAGAAACCGAAGCAAAATGTGAAAAGATTTTGAAACTTGAACGTGCTTGGCATGATTTGAGGGCAGAAATTCAGCAACAAGCAGTAAATGTTGGAGAACTCGTTTATATCAAACGTTCATTGAAAAAATCTGAAATAGATAATATTAATGATGTTATTAAAGCATTGTCTAATAATATGGAAAAATCCGGAATTTTTGCATCATTTGCTAATATGTCCGGTTTGAGACAGTTGAAGAAAATTTTGGAGATTAAAGATTTTGAAGTTGAACCTGAAAATCTTGACCGTTTGAAAGTTGAACTTGATTTTATAACTTTGAAATGGAAGTTGAGAAAGATTGAATCAGATATACAAAAAACCGGAAATCTTCACGTTATGATGGAGCAAATCCGTCAAATGAAACGTAAGCAAAAAACTCTTGCAACAAATATTTTAAAGAGTACAAGAAGAGAAGCAATAAAAGCACTTTTACGTGATGAAAAGAAAAGACGTAGAATTAAAGTTCATGCAATGTCTTTGGTTGAACGCAGAAAAAATCTTCAAAGTCGAATTTTGGAAGAAGAAGATTTTAAACCGTTACTTGAGGCTTTTCCTTGTTGGTGTGTAACAACTTATGCTGTGTCGGATTCATTACCATTAAAACCGGGAATGTTTGATGTTGCAGTCATTGATGAGGCTTCTCAATGTGATATTGCAAGTTGTTTCCCAATTATGTATAGGGCGAAAAAGACGATTGTAGTTGGTGATGACAAACAATTACCGCACCTTTCATTCTTAGAAAAAGCAAAAGAACAATCATTCTTGAGTCAGTACGGAATTCCTGATAAATATCAATTGATGTGGAGATTTAGAACGAATTCAATGTTTGATTTGGCGGATTATTATTCAATGAATTCTGTAATGCTTGATGAACATTTTAGAAGTCTTCCACCGATTATCAATTTTTCAAACCATGAATTTTATGGTGATAGAATTCGTGTTATGAAAAAAGATTCTCCGGAAGATAAGGTTTTGGAATTGGTTCAAGTTCCAGATGGTAAAGTTGATATGGACGCAACAAGAAATCTTCCGGAAATTGAGGCTTTGGTTAAAACTTTGCACGAAATAATTATTGATGATGAGAGAAAAAATCCTGAAAAACCTGTGACTATTGGTATTATATCTCCATTTAGAGCTCAAGTTGAACAGTTAAAGATTTCAGTACCAAAAGTTTTGTCTGATTATATGATTAAAAAACACCAGATTGAAATCGGTACAGCACATACATTCCAAGGAGATGAAAGAGATATTATCTTAATGTCTTGGGCTTTTGCAAATAATTCTTATCCACAAAGTATAACATTCTTGCAAAAACCTAATTTATTTAATGTCGCAATAACAAGGGCAAAAAATAGGTGTATAAATTTCGTTTCTCATGATATTGAAACAATGCCTGATGGACATTTTAGAAATTATGTTTCCTATATCAAACAATATCAAGATAGACAGCAAGCTTTGGCAAATAATGAAATTGATGAAAATATCTATAAAAATAATTTAGAAAAAGAAATTGCAACGGCTATAAGAAATCTTGACCACAAAGTTGTTGCGGGTGCTGAAATTGCGGGATTAAGCGCGGATTTGCTTGTTGATGACAAATTTATTGTTGAAGTTGATGGTGTAGAAGATAATAAAAAATCTCATATTTCAAAGATGAAAAAACAGTCAATTTTGGAACGTTGTGGTTTTAAAGTTAAAAGAATTACATTCAGAGAGTGGCAATATTCTGCAAAGGCATGCTTAGATAGAGTCCTTGCTGAGGGGTAGAGGTTTTTACCTTTTCGGAATCAATAAATTCAGTTCTTCCCCAAGGGGGAGAACCTTTGGTTATTCCTATTTCCCCATCTTATTTATTTTTTGACTTAAAATATTTCTTGCATTTTTGAAAAATTTGTTGTATTATCTTCTAGCAAAGAGATTAGTTGGGGTTGAGAAATGCTAGTTTCCGAAATTGGACATGTAAATTCAAATTCGAAGAGCTTATATGGGGTTGAACAAAATAAAGCTCAAACGGTTAAACGTGCTTCCGGAGAGAGATTTGGGCACTTTAATGAGAGTTTATCTGCAAATATGATTAATCGTCATAGCAACCCGTTTAATAATTTTATCAGCTCTGTTCAATCATTTTTTGCACCAAAAGTTTCAGAGTCTGCAACTAAAAAATATTTATCTTTAATTGCTTAATTTTTTGACTCTTTA
>JBNMKP010000093.1:0-6150 GCA_050874405.1 bacterium | reverse complement strand
GAGTAACTATCGGAGATTTAAAACTATCAAAAAACATTAATAAATACCTTGATTTATGCTTGAAGTGTGGTAAATGTAATGACTTTTGTCCGAGTGGGATTGAAGTTTGTCAAATTTTGAACACTGCAAAATACGAATATGCCAAAACAAAATTTCCATATAAAGTAATTAACGTACTGGAAAGCAAATTCATTTTTTCAAACATAATAAAAATCTTTGAACTTTTAACAAAACCATTCCGACCTAAAAAAAATTCAAAACAAGCAACAACTAAAGTTTTATATTTCAAAGGTTGTGTAAATCATATTTTTCCACAAACTGATAAATATATTCATAAAATTTTCAAAAATCTTCCGATTGAAATCATTGAAAAGCCTTTTGATTGTTGCGGATTACCTTTTTTGTCTGATGGGAATTTAGAAAGATTTGAGCAGGTTGCAAAACACAACACAGAATTAATTGAAAACACTAAATATGATTACCTCATAACAGATTGTGCAAGTTGCGAGAGCACAATTCTTGATTATTCAAAATATTTTGAAAATTTAGCTCAAATTCAAGAGAGCAAATCCATTAATTGGGGAGATTTAATTGCAGCAAAAGGAATTAAATTCAGATTTAAAAAGCTTATAAAAGTAACATTTCACAAACCATGCCACTTAAAAAATGATACATTTCTAAAACAAATATTAAAAAACTGCGAGAATGTAGAATATATTGAAATGGATAATTATGATGAGTGTTGCGGTTTTGCAGGAAGCTTCACCATTAAAAATTACAAATTATCAAAAAAACTTACAAAACAAAAAG
This sequence comes from bacterium, assembly GCA_050874405.1. GTDB lineage: Bacteria > Cyanobacteriota > Vampirovibrionia > Gastranaerophilales > Gastranaerophilaceae > Zag111. The sequence goes on along the minus strand of JBNMKP010000093.1, from coordinate 5,340 downwards.
CTAATTACATATCTGAAACAAATACTGATTTTGTTATAACAAGTTGTCCATCTTGTATTCTTGGATTGAAATACGGATTACATTTAGCTAAAAACAAAAAAACAAAAGTCGTAAGCCTGCTAGAATTCTTAGCTAAAGCAGATGAAATAACTTATTAAGATTTGTTAACTTAAAAACGTAAAATCACGCAATTTTTCTCATTATATATACTTTATATATAAGAGAGTGAGAGAAGTATGAATATTGTAAGAACAACAAATATTACAGTAAATAATAACGGTTTTATGCCAATGGGCGGAATGCTCGGTGGTCCAACAATCGGATTTAATGGAGGAATGCTCGGTCCATCTATATTCGGTTGCGGTTTTGGATTCGGAGGAATGATGCCTCCAAACAATGATGTAGCTGCCGGAATGTGCACAGGAATGGCTGCCGGCTGGTTATTAAGAACCCCGGGAGCATTGAAAACAGTTGGAAAAGTTATCGCTTGGCCATTCAAAATGATTGGTAAAGGAGCAACTTTTGTCTGGAATAAAGCCATTAAGCCTGCTGCTCAATGGACATATAACAAAATTTTAAAACCGATTGGACAATGGATAGGAGGATTATTCCACAGTAAAAAATCGTCAAAAACTGAAAAACAATCTTAATTAAACAGGGCGGATTTGATAAAATCAAATCCGCCCTGTTTCTAATATTACAAACTATTTTCCTAAAGCATTTGCTTTTTGAGTTGTTTTATCAATTACATCATAGAATAATTTATCAGAATGACCATCTTTCATTTCGCAAATTCCAACAAATGTACAACCACCTTTAGTTGCAACATTATCTATCAAAGTTTGAACAGTTGTTTCACCTCTGTTAAATATCATCTGAGCTGAGCCCAAAGCTGTTTGAGTTGCTAAAGTCAAAGATTTTTCATAATCTAGTCCTAATTTTTCACCGGCTCTTGCCATATCTTCAATTACTTGATAGAAAAATGCAGGACCAGAACCTGAAATTGCAGTTACAATGTCCATTTGAGATTCTTCTACAGAAATGCATTTGCCAAGAGCAGTTAATAAAGATTCAATCAATTTCAAATCGTCATCAGTTGCTTTAGAACCTTTGCAAACACCAAACATTCCAAGTTTAACAAGAGCAGGAGTGTTAGGCATAATTCTAATAACTCTTGAATTCTCTGCAATTTTTTCAATCTTTTCTGTTGAAACACCTGCAGCAATTGAAACTAAAAGTTTTTCAGGTGTCAATTCGGATTTAATTGCGTTCAAAACATCAACTACACAATTAGGTTTTGTTGCAATAAATACAATATCTGAATTTTTTACAAGTTCTTTATTATCAGACAAAACTTTAATTCCAAGTCTATCAGAAGCAGATTTTGCAACTTCATCGTTAATTTCAGAACCTGTAACATTATAATGTTCGCCCTTTTCAGAGGTTAAAATACCACTGATAATAGCACTTGCCATTTTTCCACAGCCAATAAAACCTATATTCTTCTTCATAATATTTAACCATTCCCTTCTTGTTTGTTGACTAATTATTTTTTTTACTATAACATCTATATTATACGACAAATAATAAATAGTAAAAGGAATTAATAAAATGAGACGTACACTAGAAGGAACTAAAAGAAAAAGACAAAATGTAAGTGGCTTTAGAGCTAGAATGTCAACTCCAGGCGGCAGAGAAGTTATCAACAGACGTAGAGCTCGTGGTCGTCACAAATTATCTATCACTGCTAAAAAACGTGCTTAATCTGATTTGATGAGTAACTTTTGTTGTTCATATAAATTTCGGAGAAAGAATGTTACCGAAGCAGTTTAGATTAAAAAAAAGATTGGCTTTTAAAGCTACATATAAAGTTAAAAACTCCTCCCATAAGGGTGGAGTAACTTTGTTTGCGGGTATTTTAAAAAAAGAAGATTACCCTACAAAAGTGGGTTTTGTTGTAAGTAAAAAAGTTCACAAACGTGCCGTAAAAAGAAACAGATTGAAACGTTTGATGAGAGAAAGTTATCGTATTCTGCTAAAAGAAAATAACCTTGGAAATTCTCAAAAATATATGTCATTAGTGTTTGTAGGAAGCGAAAATGCTTTGGGCAAAAGTTTTGCAGAAATAAAATCAAGTATTCAAAAACTATTGGAGAGAATTTAAAAATGCTTGAAGGTGTTTATGTTGACAATATTATGATGCATTCTGAGACAAGAGTGTATCCGACAGAACCGCAAATTACGGCAGGTTTGATTGTAGGAAGTCAATCATTTTATAAATATTCACTTCGAGAATCAACCTATCCAACTCTTTCAATTGTCGATGAAATTTCTGATGCTCAAGGCAATACAATTCCTGCAGGGCATTATGAACTTGCACTTTCAGACGATAGAGATTTTTTGATTTTAATCCAATCCCGAAAAGCAATCGCAATTATTCCAGTGTTTAAAATTGATATTGATATGTCACAGTATTCTGTTGTTCGTGATAACAAAGCACTCCGCAAACAGAAAAAAGAAGCCAAAGAAATTGCTAAAACCAACCAAAAGAGAGAGAAAAAAGGACTGCCTCTAATCAACAAAGATGAAGACGAAATATACCAAGAAGCCTCTATTGAATATGTTCCCAAAGGCGGATATTATCTAATTCGCTACGAAAGGGGAGATGTCAAAGCTTGGGGAGCAATTAAAGGTTAATTATTCATACCTCAATGCATCTATCGGATTTAATAATGAAGCTTTATAAGCAGGATAATAACCGAAACCGACACCTATTGCCGCAGAAAATCCTAAAGACAACAGAATTGAAGATAAGGTTATAGCAATATTCATGCTTGCAAACTTATGCATCAAATAAGCTCCAAGGATCCCGATTAAAACTCCAATTAAACCACCAGCCATAGAAAGTAAGAATGATTCAATCAAAAATTGAATTCGAATATCTGAAGCTTTTGCTCCAATTGCCATACGAATGCCGATTTCCTTTGTTCTTTCTGTTACCGAAACAAGCATAATATTCATAATTCCAATACCACCAACAACAAGAGAAACACCGGCAATTGCCCCTAATAGAAGTGACATCGTTTTGGTTGTAGATTTGATAGTCTCTTGCATTTCTGCCAAATTCCGAATTTCAAAATCATTATCTTGATTTTTTCCGATATGGTGTCTATGTTGAAGAATTTCTGTAATATCTTCTTGTGTCATACTGATAACTTGGTCATTCTGAGCCTTAACCGCAATCATACTAACAGTCCTAGGGAAATCCGTACCAAAAACTTTTCTTTGAGCGGTTGTAATTGGGATAAAAACTAAGTCATCTTGGTCTTGTCCCATTCCGCTAGAACCCTTTGTTTTCAAAAGACCGATAACTTTGAACGGAACATTTCCAATTCTAATTGTTTTTCCTATCGGGTCAACATCTCCAAACAATTCTGTTGAAACGGTTTGTCCGATAATAGCAACTTTAGTACTATTTTTATTATCTTCCGGCAAAAAGCCCCTACCTGATTCTACTTCATAATTTCTTATCAAAAAATATGGTTGAGTTGTTCCTCCAACAGTTGTTGACCAGTTTTGGTTTCCATAAGTTAACTGTTTAGATTCAGCAGAATAAGGAGCAAGAGCCAAAACCCCACGAGCCTTAGACTCAATAACTTCTGCATCTTTCATTGTTAAAGTCGGACGAGTACCCATACCCATACGAACACCGCCTGATTTTGCAGAAGCCGATCTTATCATCAAAAGATTACTTCCCATAGATTCCATATCTTTTGCAATTTTCTTACTCGCACCGGAACCAACGGCAAGCATAATAATCACAGCACTAACACCGATAATTATACCTAAACTTGTAAGCATTGAACGCATTTTATTTATTTTTAATGACACCGTCGCCATTTTTAATATTGATTTGAAATCTAACATTATAACCTTTCTTTAGGGAATAGGGGAATATACCTATTAAATATTTTGCAAACAAACAGATGTTTAATAACTTATAACAGACTTTTTCCTTATTGCCTTATTCTACGTTTCTCTTGTTCGATGTGAAAGCCAAACATCTTTGGGTTCATCAAGTATAATATTTCCGTCCTTGAATTTCACAACTCGTTTTGTATATTCTGCAATATCTGGTTCGTGGGTAACAAGAACAATTGTTTTACCCATTTCTTCATTTAACCTTACAAAAAACTCCATAACCTCAATAATTGTTTTAGTATCAAGGTTTCCAGTAGGTTCGTCCGCCAAAATCAATGGTGCATCATTGACAATAGCACGGGCAATCGCAACACGTTGTTGCTGACCACCGGACATTTGATTTGGCATGTGGTCTTCTCTATTTTGAAGCCCGACAATTTTTAATGCCCATTCTGCACGTTTAATTCGTTCTTCTTCTGGAATTCCTTTGTAAATCATTGGTAGCATTACATTATCAAGTGCAGAAGTTCTAGAGATAAGGTTAAACCCTTGGAATACAAATCCCATTTTCTCGCAACGAACCATTGCAAGACTATCTGGGTCTAAATGGAGCATATCAATTCCATCTAAATAATATGAACCGGAATTTGGTTTATCTAACGTTCCTAACATATTCATAAATGTAGATTTGCCAGAACCAGATGTGCCCATAATTGCAACAAACTCGCCCTTTTTAACATTTAAAGACACATCGTTTAAAGCATTAAACGAGTCTTCTCCTGTCTGATAAGTTTTTATTGCATGTTTTACTTCTATTAAATCCATATTATAATCCTAACTTTTCATCAAGTTTTAGATGGTTAATCATTTCTTGAATTGAATGTATTTCATTATAAAATTCTTCAATTGATTTTTTTGATTTAAGTGATTTATATAAACTTCCGAGTTCAAATAAATCTTTATTTGTTGATATTGCAAACATTATATTATCTTCAAAAAATGAGCATTTAATATTCTTCGTTCCAAAAGATGTTTCCAAGGATTTCAATCGTTCCATGAATGCTGGAGTTAAAAGATATCTTGCTTCAATTTGATCCTGCGTATAAACATTAAATTTTTTATCAAATGTTAAGTCTTCAAGCTTAACATTTTGCATTTTTTTCTTTTTATAATACACAATAAGAGCAATACTCAAAATTATAATGACAGGAAAAACCAAATCCCAAATAGTTAAAAACCAAATATGAGGCAAAGGAGAATGGGTTGTCATCAGATTTGTAATACTCATTCCTGATTTGTTGAAATACTTAACCATTGCATATATAGCATAACCAATATAAATCATTGGGATAAAAAAACAACAAACTATTAAATAACTTATAACAGACTTTGAATTAGGAGGGTCATTTCTTATACTAT
>JBNMKP010000092.1:0-6174 GCA_050874405.1 bacterium | reverse complement strand
GAAAATTTCCGGAAATTTTTCATAATCTTCTCTCATCATATCAGTGTCAACATCATCGTCCCAAGGAATGAAACCTTTGTGACGTTTTGCACCTAATAATGTCCCACCGCTTAACCAATATCTTATATTATTTTCAGAACAAACCCTATCCATTTCTTTTAAAATAGATAAAAGAGCTAATTGATAATCTCTCAAAAATCCCTCTGCAGGTGGAATTTTTGTAATATCAGAATATCTTGAATAATCAACACTAACTCTTTTTTTGTTTGAAGATTTTAAAATTCTGAGTTTTACACCAAAAATTCTAATAAGTTTATGGCTATAATCTGCATCACTAATAGAAAAAATATTTTTCAATATTTCCTTTAATAATGCACAAGAAGTATTATTATTTTTTTGCAACTTCTCTTCCATAATCCCTATCCGTCTGATACTTATAATAAAAGTACTTCAAAATCATTCACAAATCAAGAAAAGGCTTTTTACACCAATTCTTTTTGTAATGAAGTTTCCCAACTATAAGCTGTTTTGATACTTTCTTCCAATGTTTTTTCCGGATTCCAACCTAAAACTTCTTTTGCTTTTGAATTTGCCGCAACTAAAATTGCAGGATCGCCTGCTCTACGTGGCATTTCTTTTAGGGGAATATCTTTTCCTGTAACTTTTGTACAAGCTGAAAATACTTCTTTAACACTATTCCCCTCTTGAGTTCCTAAGTTAAAGAAATTTGTTATTCCACCATTATTTAAATATTTCAAAGCCAAAACATGCGCATTTGCCAAATCTTCAACATTAATATAATCTCTTACACAAGTTCCGTCTTTTGTATCATAATCTGTACCGTACATTTCAAAAGTTTTGCCACCGGAAAATGTTGATTTTAGAATATTTGGAATCAAGTGGGTTTCAGGATTGTGCCATTCTCCAACTCTTGATTTGTTATCTGCACCTGCAACATTGAAATATCTTAATCTTACAGATTTCAAACCATAAGCCTTATCGTAATCGTCCATAATATTTTCAATCATTAATTTTGTTTTTCCGTAAGGATTGATAGGATTTTGTGGGTGAACTTCATCTATTGGAGTGTAACAAGCATTGCCATAAGTAGCTGCAGTAGATGAAAATACAATCTTTTTAACATTATTTTCCAACATTGCATTTAACAAATTCATTGTTCCGTAAACATTGTTATAATAATATTTTTGAGGATTTTTTACAGATTCACCAACTTGAGAATAAGCAGCAAAGTGAACAACAGCTTCTATATCATTATGTTTTTCAAAAACTTTTTTAATATCATTTAAGTTTTTCAAATCACCTTGAATAAAATCTACAACCTTACCTTTTGCAGAAATATTTTTCAAAACATCAACAATTTCTTTATGTCCCAATTCTAAATTATCAAAAATAACTACATCAAAACCGTTTTCTAATAAAGCTATTACTGTATGAGAACCTATATATCCGGCTCCGCCTGTTACTAAAATCATATTTTTACCCCTTTTTATGTACGAATTAATTCTATCAAAAACAAACCGATAGTGAAAAACATTATATTATAACCTGACTTTTAAAACTATGAATAAGGAGCAAAACTTAAATTAAATACGTAACACATGTTAACATTTATATTCAAAAGGGTAGAAAAAACTACCTCAATAGTTTATACTATAAATGTAGTAGCAAATATATGTGGATTAATTGAAAGGATTGGCACTTGATGGATTACAATCCATCTATTTAAAGTATTGTTTTTGATGTATTGTAAAGGTAGAATTGTTTAGTAATGTAAAAAATCGACAATATTAAGTCAATTTTTTATTGTTACGAAACTTATAAAAAGAAAAAATCAGGTAGTAGTATTGGAAAACGTAACTAATAAAAAAGAAAATAAAACGAAGAAATCGGAAAAGAAGATTTTGAATTCTAATCCTATTGAAAATTCGATAGAAAATGAAGCTATCAAAATGATTTCTGTTCCTAACAATCCGTTTGCGCCTGCTAATCCTGATGAAAAAGAATTAAAAAAGATAAAGAAAACTCGCAAAGATATTGCGAATTCTATAAAACCTATTTCTGTTAAAGAAGAAAACAGTCTTAACAGTATTGTTGAAACAATTAACAATTTCAATTCAAACAGAACAAAAGCAAGAAGTTATACTAATGAAAAAGTTACTCCTGTATTGGGTAATAATTTCAATTATTTTGATATTATGAAAAGTTTTTCAGATGCATTTCAAAATAACAATAGTATTTCTGAATTGTTCTCCAATTTGAATATAATATTCCTAAACAAATTAAAATGGAGTTTTGTTGGTTTTGGTTTATTTCACGAAAAATCAAAATGTTTAAATTTGAAAATCCATAGCAAAACAGGTAATTGTTATGCATCAAAAATCTTTTTGTCAGATGAAAACAATCCTATTATTCAATGTTTCAAAAACAAAACAATAATTGACAAAGATAATATCAATTATTTGAATATTCCATACCTTGCAAAAACAGGTTCTGTTGTATTCCCAATGATGTCAGTAAATAAATGTATTGGTGTAATGCTTGTTGGTCAAAGCATTTCAAATATCAATACAAATATGGTTACATTCTTGTCTAATTATATGGGAATGTTTATCCACAATGCTCAACTTTTAGAACAAACAAACAAAGTTGCAAATACTGATACTTTAACAGGTTTATACAACCACAGAGGTTTCCAAGAAATATTAGCTAAAGAACTTGAAAAAGCTAGAGTTAACAAAACTCACCTTTCTGTTGTTATGTTTGATGTTAATAATATTTCTAAAATCAACAGAGAATTAGGTCATGCTAAAGGTGATGAAGTTATTAAAATTATTGCTGAAAAAGTAAAACAAAATATGAGAAACACTGATTCAGCAGGTAGATATGGCGGAGATGAAATCGCAATTATCATGCCGGAAACAGATACTCGTGATGCAAAATATTTGGCAGAATACATCACATACTGTTTGTCATGTTGTTTTGTAGATGATGTAGGACCGGTTAAAGTTTCTGTTGGTATTTCTACATTCCCTGATTGTACATCTGACCAAGAAAAATTATTAATCCTTGCTGAACAAGCAATGTTTATTTCTCAAGCAAGAGGTTACAAAGAAGGTATGTCAGCAATTGTATCTTCTTCAGATTTCAATTTCTGGGACGATATGGCATTAGATTCATTTGCAGAAGTTCTTGCAAAACGTCATTCTCAAATTGGTATCAATTTTGAAGAAGAACTTGTTCATAAATTTAACCAAGAAGAAATTATAAACCATAACCACCTTATGGAAATGGCTACATCATTAGCAGGTGCAATTGATGCAAAAGACCCTTATACAAAAGGTCACTCAACTTCTGTTTCAAGATATTCTGAAGCATTAGCAAGAGCTATCAATTTGCCAGAAAATGAAGTTGAAAGAATTAAAATTGGAGCATTGCTTCACGATGTAGGTAAAATTGGTATTCCGGAAAGTGTTCTTAAAAAACCGGGGAAATTAACACCGGAAGAATGGGAAATCATGAAACAACACCCTACAATTGGTGCTGAAAAAGTGCTTGCTCCTAATGAAGCATTGAGAGATTTAATCCCAATTGTAAAATATCACCATGAAAGAATTGATGGTAATGGTTACCCAGAACACTTAAAAGGTAACGAAATTCCTCTAGCAGCAAGAATTGTTTCTGTTGCAGATACTTATCACGCTTTGGTAAGTGACAGACCATATAGAAAAGGTATGCCAATTGAAAAAGCTTGCCAAATCTTGAAAGAGGGTGCAGGAACTCAATGGGATCCTGATTTAGTTAGAAGATTTATTTCTATTGCACCATCTTTAACTACAAGTGTTTAATAATTATTTTTGCTCAAACCAATCCATCATCGGACGAATTTCACCACACTCAAGGTTATATTTGTCTGCAAGTTGGCTATCTAAAACTCTGTCAATTCTAAGATTTACTCTTGGAACATCTTGAATATTCAGAGTGTGATTTGTATCATCATAAAATTCCGAATAATTCAAACCATAATGAACACAATCAGGAAGTCTTACATATCCATTTATGTCGTCATAATAACAAAGTCCAAATGTTCGACAAATTATTCCTCGATATTCATAAACAGAACATTTGCCATTTATTAAAAACGGACACTTATGTTCAAAACGTTCACCTTTGAATTCTTTTTTATCCATTTTTAAATTTCGAATATTTTGTTGAACAAGAATTTTTGTTTTCTCGGGAAGATTTATATAACCTTGTGTAAGATATGCAAATTCAATCTGCGAAAACGGATATTCCCCTTTTTCACAACATTTTGAACAACCTTTTTTACATTTCAAATATCTTTTTTGACTTTCTAAAAGGCATTTCAAAACTTCATCAAATTCTTTTAAAAATTTTTCATATCTTCCTAACATTATTTACCCTTTATCATTGTGTAACGTCTTCCAACTTTGATTACATCATAATCAAGTTTTCCCTCAATTTCGCCAATTTCTTTATTTTTTATGATAATAACGTTATCTTTTTTAGCCAAATCTTCTTTAACACTATCAACACTCAAACCTGTTTTAGTATTATAGTCAACTTGTTCATCATTGTAATAAAGAAGTGAATATTTTCTATCCATATTGAATGAAGATATTTTGTAATCATAATCTTTTGCATATTTTGCAAATTGAACCAAATCTTGTTGACCAAATTTGTAATCAACTTCGAAAAATTCTTCGGTTGCAAATGCAGACATCACTGTCATAAATAAAACATAGAAAACAAATACACCAATATATTTTTTATATTTTACAAATAATAGTGAACCTACACCAAATACAATTAAACAAATTAAAGCAAACCATCTTATTTCTGCAATATCATGATTTAATTGAGCCGGAAGATATAATGGAGTGAACATTGCAGCAACACCTCCAACTATACAAACCCAAGCAAATATTTTTACAGAAATATTTATAGGCTTTTCGTGTTTTTTCATATTTACATAATCTTGCCACATCAAACCTGTAATTACCGCTAACGGGTAATAAATTGGCAAAATATAAGTTGCAAGTTTTGTTGATGATGATGAGAAAAAGAACATTATCCAAATTGCTGTAACCCAAGATAATGCCAAAGCTTTATGCACATTATCTAATGATGCAAAGTCAAAGTTTTTAACTTTTTCTACATAATGAAGTTTTCCCCAGTTTTTAATTTTATCAACAAAAACAGCAATCATTGAAAATACCCAAGGAATAAATCCCCATAAAACAACTAAGAAATAATAATAGAAAGGTTGTTTTCTACCAATTTCATTATTGGCAGTATTCAAAAATCTATGCAAATGATGTTTAATAATATATTCATTGAAGAATAATGGGTCATATTTTTTGAACATTGCAATATGCCAAGGTAAAACAATTAGCAAAAATAACAACATTCCTGGGATTATATAAATAGGTTTAAAAATTTCTTTGAATTTTTTAGCCATTATTGATGTAAAAAATACCGTACCAAAAGGAACTACAAGTCCCGGAATTCCTTTAGCCATAATAGCTAAAGCTGAAAAAGCATAAAATGCCCACCAATAATATTTTTTATGATTTTCTTTACAGAAATAAACTTGAAAATAACAAACTAAAGCAAGTCCGATGTAGAAAGTTAAAACAATATCAAGAATTGCATATCTAGCAAGCATAATAAATTCTAATGAAGTAGCAATAATTAAAGAAGTAAAAACACCGAATCTTCTATCGACTCTTTTTTTAGAAGTGAAATAAACAATGAATGAAAAAATAAAACCTAGCAATGCAACAGGAAATCTCGCTGTCCATTCATCAACCTTACCCCACAAAGCAAACGACAAACATTCTTGCCAAAAATAAAGCGGAGGTTTTTCAAAGAAATATTCACCATTCAAATATAATGCCAAAAAATCTTTTGAATGAAACATATCCTTCGCCATTGCAACATATCTTGTTTCATCAACGTCCATCAATGAATATGAGCCTATATCGTGGAAAAATATAAAATAAAATAGTATCGCTAATCCAAGTATAGTCAAACATTCGGCGTGTTTATTACAAAAAATTTTTATTTTATCCCAAACGGATAAAAGTGCTTCTTTAACTTCCATATCCCTCTCCAATTTTATTACTTTTAAAT
>JBNMKP010000091.1:0-6220 GCA_050874405.1 bacterium | reverse complement strand
TTGCTTGCTTCAATTCTTAGCGAAATTGTAAATAAACCTACTGTTCAACACATATTTTGGGGTGTTGGAATTGGTGTTATTGTTTTGTTATTTCTTGCAGTTAAAGAGATGTGGAAAAAATGTGTGGTTGATAAATTTTCAATAGCCGTTTATGTTGTTTGTTTAGTTTTGGCGTTTTTAAGACTTATTCCATTGTCGTTGATTGTAATTTTGGCATTGATTTCCGGAATTATATTCCAAAGATTTGAAGATAAGAAAAATGCACAAAAGATTGCTCAACAGAAAGGAGAAGAGTAGATGAATTTATTTATTCAATTATTTCTACAATTTTTCCATGTTGGGGTATTTTCTTTTGGTGGTGGTTATGCGACTTTGCCATTTTTATATGATATTGCGGAAAAATATCACTGGTATTCGGCAAAGCAATTGACGGATATGCTTGCGATTTCATCAATTACCCCAGGGCCGGTTGGTGTGAATGTTGCGACTTTTGCGGGGTTTGCTACTTCTGGAATTTTGGGTTCTTTAATTGCAACAACAGCAATAATTTTGCCATCATATATTATTGTAACTATTGTTTATAAAGTACTTGATAAATTCCGGACAAACAGAAATGTTAAAGGTGCTATTAGAGGCTTGAAACCTGCAGGTTGTGCGTTATTATCAGCTGTTGGTATAAAATTATTATTCACATCAAATTTACACTTATTAGGCACACTTATTTTAATTGCATTTGTGGTTGCAAGTTTGAAGAAAAAACATGACCCATTATTTTACCTAGGGATTTCTGCTATTTTAGGTTTGATAATTGGTTATTTTAATTGGATTGGGGTATAGTTGAAAAAACACAAAATATCCGTGCATTGCGTGAGGGTCGAAATCTTTGATTTCGAGCAGGGGTAAAAATATTATCATTCCAAATTAAAAGTGTCCTTTAACACACATGTTAAGAAATATTACAAGATGATTTATTATCCTCAAAACATTGATTTTAGTGGCTTTTGGGATTTCAAAAGCATGAAAAAGCAAGTGTGGCATGCAATTTTTCAATCTCAAAATTGTTTATATAAGTACGGGGAACGAAATAAAGAAACGGGGAAAAGATTATGGCAGTTACAAATGCTTCACTTGCAAATATTCCTTTTTGGTCACAATTACCAATGATGTACACTAATTACGGTGGCGATACACAAATTAGTACAATTCCATCATACGCAGGTTATAATTTGGGTTTGTCATTCAACCCGATAGCTCAACAAACTTGGGGTTTCCCTGGTGGGTTTAACTCTTCTCAAGTATTACCAAATGCAGGTGTTGATCAAGGCGCAGTTCTAAGACAAGCTCAATCACTACTTGCTCCGGCTTTGAACCAATTAACAAGTCAAAATCTTAATACTTGTATAAATAATATTACAGCTACTAAAGCAAGGTTAAATGCTAAACTTCAAGCTGAGGGTACAAGCGCAGATGAAAAAGCTACAATTCAAGAAGCTTTGGACAAACTTAAAGAATGCGAAGACAAATTAACTCAATTGAAAGATTCTAAAGATTTAGACCCTCAAACTGCTTACCAAAAAGTAAGTGAGCTTGAAGCAGAAGTAAATAAAGTTGTTAGAGATTCAATTGCAACAACAAATGGAGGTTCAACACCTGCAACAACAACTGACGGAACAGCAAAACCTGAAGAAACTTCAAAGACTGAACCTAAACAAGGGGCTGAAGATGCAGAAGAAACAGAATCAACAGAAACAGCAGCAGCAAAAGAAGAAGCTGCAACTGGTCAAGTTGATAACTTTACTCCAGAAATGAAAGCTGAAATTGATAAATACTATGATGCAATTGATGGTATTGGTACTGATGATGAGGCTTTTGAAGCAGTATTGAACAATATCAATGAAGATAATGTTATGGACTATGTTCTAGGTTGGAACAAATACCACTCTGCTGAAAAAGGTGAATCATTTATGGAAGCCTTTATGTGGGACGCAGGAGCTTCGCAAAAGAAAAAATATGGTAAACAAATCGCAAGAGCATTACGTGATAAAGCTGAAAAATTAGGTGTTTATGACCAATGCAAAGAAGATTTTGCTAAAATCGATAAAGAAATGGGAAGTTGGTTATGGATAAGTAACGATGTTTCTCAAAACTACGATAACATCATTAAAGTTATTGCGCAAAAAATGGGAAGCAAATACGGAACTCCTAATAAAAAGGCAGAATAGAAAAAGTTTAATGTAGAGATTCCTCAGAAAATAAAGAAGAAGAATGTGAAATTCATTATAGGTTAGTATAGTTAGTGTAGAAATATTGTCCTGCAAAAAATTGCAGGACTTTTCTTTTTATAAAGTCAGAATGTTATTTATGAATATTTGTAACAAAAAAGCAATTATTTTTCAGTAAAAAACTTTATATAAATATAGGAAATCAATAAGGGACGATTATGGGTATATCAGCTTCAAAAATTATATCTGAATACGAATTTAAGTATGGCTCATCTGATAGTGCTGTAAACCTTAGAAAAGCTTATGGCAACGATGGATATAAAAAATATGTTGCAAAACAAAATAGTATAATGGCTAAAGAGGGTTTAACAAATCCGATTGCTCAAACTAAAGAGGCTTATACCGCAGCTAAAAAATCTGATTATTATGCAGCATTAGCCCAATTTCAAAAAGCATCTAACATTTGGAACGATTACAAATCAACATATCATACAAATTTGAATTCTCTTCGGGAACAAAATGGCGGTCTTTCTTTGAGTGGAACTCAAAAACAATCTGCTTTAACAAGTTCCGGAGATGGTGCTGTTGCAGCATATAACAACTTTAACAAAGCTCAATCAGAAGTTGATTATAGATTGAGTTTATACAATGATGCAACTCATTCAGGCATGAATTTTCTTTCTTAATGCTTTGTAACTTCATGTATTGATTTTTTTCTTTGAACATATTATTATTTCCTTGTAGAGTGCTTACGCCAATAATCACTCAACAAAGAAAAGGAAAAACTAATATGTCAATTAACTTAAAAAACAAAACTGAAATCGTTAAGGCTTACGGTAAAAATGAAAAAGATACCGGTTCTTCAGCAGTTCAAATTGCTATGATGACTCAAAAAATCAGCGAATTAACTGAACACCTTAAATCAAACAAAAAAGATTTCGCTACAAAAAGAGGTCTTTTGATGATGGTAGGTAAAAGAAAAAGATTATTAGCTTATGTTAAATCTCAAAACCTTGATGAATACAGAGAATTGATTAAAAAGTTAGGTATCAGAGGTTAATCTGATAAAGTTTTTAAGGACCGACCCATTTTCAGGTCGGTCTTTTTTAGTATAAGGAACGAGTCATGAAAACATTAAAATCAATGCGTTTACATATTGGAATATTTGGGAAAACAAACGTTGGAAAATCCTCTTTGTTAAATAGGATTACCAATCAAGATGTTTCAATTGTTTCTGATATTGCCGGAACAACGACTGATGTTGTTGAAAAAACAATGGAACTTTTACCAATTGGACCTGTGAATTTTCTTGATACGGCAGGGATTAATGATTCCACTGCGTTAAGTAACGAACGTATTGAAAAAACAATGAAGATTTTAAATCGTACTGATGTTGCAGTTATTGTTTGTGATTATAACGGTATTGACGAGTATGAAAAAAGTTTAATTGAAAAATTCAATGAATTAAAAATTCCATTTATTGTTGTCGTTAACAAAACGGATATTCAAAAAATCACTGAAGAAAACTTGATGAGTATTGAGAATTTATGTGAGAATGTTCTTGTTACATCTGCACAAACAGACAAAGATATTATTTTCAAGTTTAAAGAGTTGATTGTAAAATTATTACCGAATGATTTTGTAAATTCTCCGAAAATTGTAGGTGATTTGCTGCCGGAAAAAAGTACTGTTATCCTTGTAATTCCGATTGATAAAGAAGCTCCAAAAGGGAGAATAATTTTACCGCAAGTTCAAGCTTTGCGTGATTTGTTGGATTCAAATTGTTTGAGCTTGGTTGTGAAAGAAACAGAACTTAAATGTGCTTTAGACAACTTGAAAAATCCACCAAGTCTTGTTGTTACTGATTCTCAAGCTTTCCGTCAGGTGTCAGAAATTGTTCCTGAGGATATTCCTTTGACATCTTTTTCAATTCTTTTTGCAAGGTTGAAAGGTGATTTAAATGCTTTTACAAAAGGAGCAAAAGCGATTGATAACTTGCAAGACGGTGATAAGGTTCTGATTTTAGAAAGCTGTACACATCATGCAATTGATGATGATATTGGCAGGGTTAAAATTCCAAACTTGTTGAAGAAAAAGATGGGAAAAAACCTTGTGATTGAAAATATTTCTGGGCATGATTTCCCCGATATTTCAAAATATAAATTGATAATTCATTGTGGAGCTTGTATGACAAACAGGCGAGAGGTTCTATCTAGGATTTTAATTGCTAATGAAAAAAATGTTCCGATTTCAAATTATGGTATTGTAATTTCTTATTGCTTGGGAATTTTACCCCGTGCGTTAAAAATATTTACAATGTAATAGCAAAAAAAATTTTTTAGGTGTATTATACACACTATAAGATTAGGGAAATTTAAAAATGCGTATTCAAAATATTCAAACAAATAATTATTTACCACAAAATAGCTATCAAAATAAAAATAATTCACAACTGAGCTTTCAACATTTAGTAATAATATCTAAAGATTCTTGGGATAAAAATATTTTAAAATCTGTTATGCATAATAGAGAGATTAAAAAATTTGAACATTATTTAGCCAAAAAAAATTCAGTCTTAGAATTAAACCTTTCTTCCCATGGTTGGGCTTCTAATGAAGATAAGAAACTTTCAATGGGTTGTATATATGATAGACATGCAAAAATTGAGGGTTTGAATGAAATGATTGTTCCTCCAACACAAAAAGAAAGTTTTTTGAAAAAATTAAAAAGCTTTAAAGCTGCAGATATCATTAGACGAATTGAAGAAAAAGAACATATTGAAATTGCTAAAATTGAAAAACATATAAAAGAATTAGAATCTCCAGAGAAAAAAGGGTTTATGAGTAAAATAATAGGATTATTTTCATAAGATTATAATTCGATTTTATATAAAAAAGGTGTACAAATTTTGTACACCTTTTTTAGTATGTTTTTTTTTAAAGCCTGAATGTTATGCATCAATAAGCATACTAGCACCGATAACGCCTGCGCTATTACCAAGTTGTGCCGGAACGATTTCAACAGCACTACCTGCAACAACCATAGCTCTTTCTTTAATAGTTTTTCTAATCGGATTTAGAAGTAAATCTCCTGCTTCTGCAACACCGCCACCGATGATAACTTTTTCAGGGTTTAAAAGGTTGATAACACTTGTCAAACCGATTCCGATGTATTCACCAACAATTTCAAAGATTCTTTTGGCAACAGGGTCACCTGCTTCTGCAGCTTTTGCAACCATATAAGGAGTAATTTCTCCGCCCTCAGCTGCTGCCATTTCTCTAAATTTTGTAGATTTCCCGCCTTTGATATAATCTTGTGCCATAGCTACAATACTTGGACCTGATGCATAAGCTTCTAAACAGCCTGTATCTCCACAACCACAAATTAAACCATCTTTCATTTGAAGTTTTATGTGTCCGATTTCACCGGCTGCATTTGATGCACCACGTACAAGTTGACCGTTTACAACAAGTCCTGAACCAATACCTGTTCCAACTGTGATACATACAAAGTTTTCACAACCTTGACCTGCACCAAATTTCATTTCACCTAAAGCGGCACATCTTACATCATTATCAATACGAGTTGGAATATGAAATTCTTCTTCAATCATTTGTGCGATAGGAACATTTACCCACCCTGGGATATTTGGAGCTAGTTTTACAACACCGGTTTTGTAATCTACTTGCCCTGGGAAGTCAAAGCCGATTCCGTCAATGTCTTTAGCTGTTGTGTTAGTTTCTTTCATCAAATCTTTGATTGCTTGTTTGATGTTGTTAACAGTGTATTCGTAGCCCATTTTTGCGTAAGTTGGAACACTGTTAGAGTAAATAATTTTACCACTTTTATCAACAAGAGCGATTTTAACGTTTGTACCACCAACATCTATACCAATTCTTTTACCCATTTTCTTTCTCCCTTTTCTATATTATGAGATTCTTCGGTCGTTGCACTTCCTCAGAATGACGTATTATTAATTTTATGAGATGTTCTTTTTT
>JBNMKP010000090.1:0-6262 GCA_050874405.1 bacterium | reverse complement strand
TTTTAAAACTTAATATTAACAAATATCAGACAGTGGGACGGAAATGGATTTTAGCAAGATATTAGAAAATAAACCTTTATTATACGGTATAATTGGCGGAGCGGTATTAGTTGTTGCCGTTATAATCATATCTATTGCAATTGCGGCTGGCAATAACAATGGGAATGAAAAAAATACGGTTGGTGAAGAACCATTAAAAACCAATGTTGACTTATTAACAACAGATAATTTAGGTAAAGCTTTAGAAATTCAAGCATTACTTGCAAAACAAGGTATTACTGCAGAAAGAGCCTTAGACGGTACAAAATCAAGATTGTATTTGAATGCTAAGGGTTGTTCTACTCTTTCTAAAAAATGTACAGTTACAGATAGGGATAATGCCCTTATTGCAATTGTTCAGAGTGGTTTAGTTGACCAAAATGTAGGTCTTGAAATCTTTGATAAAGGGGATTTTACATCTACTAAGGAAGATAAAAGAATTAGACTTGCAAGAGCAATGAATGGAGAACTTGCAAGACTTATCAAACAAATTAAACCTATTCAAAATGCTACGGTATTTATTTCTATTCCTGAGTCAAGTTCAATGTTTGAAGAACAAAAACCTAAAACTGCTACTGTTCAAATTGTAATTCCTAACGGTGAAAAACTTGACCAAATGAAAGTTAAGGCAATTACAAATTTGTTGTTAGGTAGTGTTACCGGTTTGACTGCAGAAAACATTGCAATTACTGATACTAATGGTAATGTTTACCACAGTGTGATGAATGCCGAAGATGAAATGCTCCAAAAACTGGAGGAAAATGATAAATATATGCAACAAAAAATTTCCAAACAGTTAGATCGATTGGTTGGACCGGGAAATTATGTTGCAACTGTTAGTACATTTTTAAGACAAGCGCCGGTTGAAAAATTCTCAATTGAATACGACCCTAACAAAAAAGCTTCTGTATCAGAACAGTCTTTTTCAGAAGGTTTAGGTGATAAAACACAAGACCAAAGCCGAGGAGTGAATGCTGTTAGTACGTATTTACCAAATGGACTTCCGACAGGCGGAACAGATTCAAGCCAAAACAGAAGTTATTCTCGTCAAGCAACAGAAACTCAATATGGGGTAACGAAAACCCGAACAAATGAATATATCAAACCTGGGGTTATTGAAGATATTTCAATTGCTGTAACATTGGATAGAAATAGTCTTCCGAGTGATACAACAATTGAAGAATTGAAAGATTTAATTGCAAGATCTGCAAGTCCGAAAGTTACTGCAGATAATGTTTCAATTGCGTTTACAAATTCAAATGACCCATATTTAACACCAGATAAGCCTCAAAATCTTCCAAAAGTTGATGAATCAGGTAATCCTTGGTGGTTAGCATTGATTTTGTCAGGTTTAGGTTTGATTATTATCTTTAAAGCTATTTCTTCAAAAGTTAAACAAATTAGAGAAGAAAACGAAGTTGAGGTTGAAGCGCTTCGTCAAAAGGCTCTTGAACAAGAAAGACAATTGAATGATATCAATTCAAGAGCAAGTCAATTGACTCAACGTCAATCTGAATTAGCTCAAGACTTGATGAATCAACAAAACCGTCAAGCTCCGCTACCTCAATTTGATGAAAATCTTCTAATAGATTCCCTTGACAGTTTGTCTAATGATATTACAGAAGATGCAGCAGATAACATCAAGAGCTGGATTGAAGAAGGTTCTACTAAAGGGAATGAATAATGGCAACAAAGAATTTTGATTACGAAACCTTTGCACAAAACCTAGCGGCACAAGCAAAAGACCTTGTACCTCAAGATTTTACAGATGCACAAAAACAATATGTCATAAATACATTAGGTAACTTCTCTTTGCTATCCGGAAAAGCTTTAGCAGAAGATCCTAATCTTAATTTTAACGAAGACCAAGCAATAACTATTACTCAAATTATTGCGGAATGGTCTTTCCATAAATCAGTTGATGTTATCCGTTCAGGAATTCCTCAACAATATTGGGACGGTGTTATGCAAAAAATTGCATACACAATCTTTGAAATTGCAAAACAAACTTTTTCACAAGGACTTCCAAACGATAAAATCTTAGAACTCATTGAACACCATGTAAAAAAGAGCTACCTAGAAGCGATTACAGAATTAAAAAATAAAGGTGCGATTGATGAGGGTTTGATGGAGTTTGCGGCAACTCAATCAAATATGGATAAAATGGCACAAGAAATGCAAGCCCAAGCCGCTCAACAACAGGCAGCTCCACAAGTCGGTAATGCTCAACCTGTTCCAACCGGAGGAAATGTTCCTGCAAATTCTACTGCTGAAACAATTGATTTTCCTAAAGTTGATTCAAAAGTTTTGAAACTTGCAACTGTTGCAATGTTGTTCAAAAAAATGAATCAAGATAGAGTTCAAACAATTTTAAATCAATTTGAGCCGGAAGATGCTGAATCTGTAATTAAATTTATGAAGTTACCGGATTTGACGGAAAGAGTAGGTGCGCAAAATGCATTGAGATGTCTTCAAGAAATCAAGATGAATTTGCCAAAATCTACTGATTTAACTCCGATAAAAGTTGTTAACAAAATTAAACATTTTGCATCTAAATATACATCTACACAATTAGATACAATATTAGCACCTGAGCGAATGGGGGTTAAACGCCTTGTATTTAATGCTTTAGAGGGTGAATACTATGATAAAATGCCTCCAAAGGTTGCAAGCATTGTTGCCTCACATCTTCAAAATAGTGTATAATATTGTTAAATCATGATTATAAAGAAAAATAGAAAAATAGCTCAGGAGGGGGCGGAACAAAAAGTTCCAAACGAAGTTAACCAACATGGAGTCGAATCTAATTCTGGTGAAGAAGAAAAAGATATCGACTTGTTTGACTTGGACAATATTGACTTCAAACAACGTCAAGAGCGCAGAAGAGGGGATAGAAGAAGAGGTTTCAGACGAATTGACGACAGAAACCTGATTTCTCGAGCAAAAGAAGAAGCCAATTCCATTCGAGAAGCCGCAGCAAAAGAGGGATATCAAGAGGGCTTGAATGAGGCTAAAGAGGATATTGAACGAGTAAAAGAAGCCATAGGCGAATTTTTTAATGCGAAACAAGAGGTTTATGATAGTATAGCGCCTGATATCTTAGAAATAAGTCTTGATATTGCAAAGAAAATCATTAAAAAAGAAATGAGTGAAAACCCCGAAATTCTTTTGGAAAACATCAAAGATATTTTAAAAGGTTTGTCAAAAGAAGAAACAAAAATTATACTAAAAGTAAACCCTGTACAAGTGGCAATGCTTAAACAAGAAATACCAGAGGCAATGTCAACTGCAGGACTTGAAGCAAAAGTAATCATCATACCAGATGAAACTGTTATGGAGGGTGGTTGTATGATTACCACTACAAACGGAGTTATAGATGCAACAATCGAAACTCAATTGGCAATAATTAGTGAGGTATTGAAAGAAGTTTAATGGCAGCACCGGAGGGAAATAATAACAATCCATTAAGTGAAATATTTATGGCAGTCTTCGTACTGTTTCTTTTGATTATCTTACTTGTTGAACTTCCAAACTGGGTAATCAATGTTTGTATTTGTTTGAATATCACTCTTGGTATTGTCCTTTTGATGTTTGCTTTGTATGTCCAAAAAACCTTGGAATTATCATCATTCCCGTCAATTATTTTGATTGGTACAATGTTTCGACTGGTTCTGTCCATTGCTTCAACTCGTTTGATTTTGGCAAAAGGTGAAGCGGGAGAAGTAATTCACGCATTCGGGACATTCGTAACCGGTGGTAATATGATTGTTGGTGGTGTAATCTTCTTGATTATTACGGTTGTACAGTTCATGGTAATCACAAAAGGTGCTGAACGTATTGCTGAAGTTTCTGCACGTTTCGCCTTAGATGCAATGCCCGGTAAACAAATGACAATCGATGCGGACTTCAATGCCGGTTTGATATCGCCTGAAGAAGCAACCAAAAAACGTGAAGACTTATCTCGAGAATCAAATTTGATGGGTTCTATGGACGGTGCGATGAAGTTCGTAAAAGGGGATACAATCGCAGGTATTATTATTGTAATTATTAACATTGTCGGCGGCTTGTGTGTTGGTTGTATTATGAACCAAATGGCAATTGGTGATGCGGTTTCAAAATATACAGTATTAACAATCGGTGATGGTTTGGCATCTCAGGTTCCGTCACTATTGATGTCAATTGCAGCAGGTATCTTTATGACTCGTGCTTCTGCTTCAAGTCCATCATTAGGTTCTGATGTTACAGCACAAATTACAAGTAAACCTTATGCACTATTCTTTGCTTCCGGATTCTTGCTATTACTTGCATTTACTGGACACTGGACAGGTTTACCTTGGTTGCCGTTCTTTATTTTTGCGGTTGCATTATTTGTTGCAGGTTTCCAAGTTCTTATCAATGCAGATGTTCAATCTCAATTGGGTCAATTGGAAAATGTTCGTCAAAATATGCAAGATTTGGTTAACCCTAACAGAATGTATGAACGTTTAGGTGTTGATATTTTGAGTTTGCAAGTTGGTTCAAACTTGCTTGTAATTGCTGACCCTGACCAAGAGGGGCAATTGCTTGCAAAAATTGCTGCTTTGCGTCAAAGGGTTACAGATGAATTAGGTTATATTTTGCCAAACATAAGAATTATGGATTCATCAGCCCTTGATGCGAATGAATATATGATTTCAATTCGTGGTAACACTGTTGCTACAGGTTATGTTTACCCGGGGAAATTGATGGTAATTGCTGACCAATGGGATTCAATGAAAAAAGAGGTTCCGGAAGATGCGATTATTGGTATTGACCCGACTTATCAAACCCAAGCATATTGGATTTCTCCAGAAGACGCGAAATCTGCAAGACTTGTTACTGCGGTTGATGCTACAGATGTTATTGTTACTCACTTGCAAGAGTGCGTAAGAAAACACGTAGATGAAGTTATGACAAAAACAGATGTTCTTAAGCTTATGGAACTTGTCCGTTCTCAAGACCCAACTCTTGTTAATGACCTTGTACCAACAATCATTTCTACAAGTGATTTGAGAAAGATTTTTGTTAACTTGATTAGAGAAAAAGTTTCAATAAAAGATATTATCTTTGTATTTGAAAGACTTTGCGATTATGCAAGATTTTCAAAAGAACCTGATATTTTATCTGAACGTTTAAGAGCTGCTTTAGGTCGTCAAATTTGTTTGTCAAATGTTCAAGATGATAAAGTTCTGTATGCTCTAACATTATCTCCTGAATGGGAGAAAACTTTAGATGATAGTTGCCAAAGAACAGAGTTAGGTACAATGTTCTTGCTTAACCCAGTTCAAGTACAAGAACTTATTGAAACTACAGCAACAACTCTTATGCGTGCACATCAGACTTGCGGGAAACAACCGGTCGTATTGTGTTCTCCGAGAATTCGTCTTCCTTTGTATCAGTTGTTAGAAAGACATATTCCGACAATTGTTGTAATTTCTTATTCAGAACTTATTACAGATATCAAAGTCGAAGCAATTGACACAATTGGAGAATCATACGTTACAGAATAATTATTACGAATAAAAGAAATGGGGTCGATTTGAAAAAAATATTTTTAACACTAATAAATATATATCAGTTTTTTTCAAAGTTTACTCCAAAAGTTTGTCGATTTTACCCGACTTGTTCAGAATACACTAAACAGGCAATCGAAAAATATGGAGTATTAAAAGGCTCATGGCTTGGCATAAAAAGAATTTGTCGTTGCCACCCCAATAACCCCGGAGGTTATGATCCCGTACCATAAGTTAGTTTTGCATTAATTTATCTAAATCTACGTGATTTTCACGTAAATACTGAATTAATTTCTTTTCTTTTTCAGATACTCTAATTTGAAATTTAAGAACAACTCCGGTTTTAGGTTTTCTTCCGGCACCTGTTCTCGCTCCACCATGAGTGAAGTGTTCTTTATAGTAGTTTTCACCACTTTCTTCTGCCCATTCTTCTCTTGAAATAATGGTATATTCTGGTTTCATTTCATTTGGGTATATCCCTTTAACATATCCTTCTGAATCTTTAATATAAATTAGGTTTTCCATAATCATAATACTCCTATAAATTTTTAATTCGTTGTCTTGCAATTTGTTTAGCCCATTCTGGGGTTTTATTTGTCGTCTTTACAAATATTGTAACAACAATGATTATGCAATAAGGACCTTACTATAATTATAACTAATTATTTTGATTTTGTCAACATATTCAAGAC
>JBNMKP010000089.1:0-6318 GCA_050874405.1 bacterium | reverse complement strand
CAGATAATGTTGGTATTATTTTAGCGGACGGAGCAACCCTAATCTTAACTTATAATCCAAATGCAGGAATAATTGGTGATGGAGATACAGTAACCCCAAGTTTTGCAAATTTACCAATTGGCTTTGGCAGAACTAAAAAATTTGCATACACAACAAGTGTAACAAATTCAATCGACTTTGTAATGGACGTAAATGGTTTCAAAGGTCCAAACAGCGAAGCAAGAAACGGTAAACAATATGATATCCGTAGTTTCAAAGTTGCAAGATTCTCTAAAGACTGTGCGGG
Source organism: bacterium (assembly GCA_050874405.1). Lineage (GTDB taxonomy): Bacteria > Cyanobacteriota > Vampirovibrionia > Gastranaerophilales > Gastranaerophilaceae > Zag111. Next base: position 6,032 of record JBNMKP010000089.1, on the reverse strand, counting down.
AGCAAAACTTGGAAGTACTTGTTACACTCCACTAGCATCTTTTTCTCCAATTAAAGCTGGAGATCCAGAAATGGAAAAATGGGATCCTAAATGGAATTCAGATTCGTGTTTAATTACAGAAACGTTATCTTTATATGGTTATACAGCAGGTTCGCCTTGTAAAAATTTTGATAATTACTGGGCCGGAGCGAAAAAGGCATGTAGTGATTTGGGAATGAGCTTGCCGTCTGTAAGTCAAATTTATAAATTAACACGTATAAAAAATGAAGAAAAGAAAAATTTAGGACTTCCTAGTGGTTGGTATATGGTAAATGATGAATATGATGGCAGTGGGGTTTATGCCCGTGTTGACGAAACATCATATTGGGGAAGTGGTTCTGGGCATTCATACTTTCATTATATGAAAAATTATCCAGGGCTTTCATCTAATGGTATGTGCGTTGATGAGTAAAAAACATATCGTGTTGGCATAGCAATGCCAACCTACATTTGCAATTATCCCCGTGGTTGAGATTACGACACTAGCGACTATTTTTTATTTCAACAACAAATGACTTTATACCCGTTCGTAATGACATTATTATCCCTCCTCGAAATCGAAGATTTCGCTCCTCCCGCGAGTGGAGGACATTTTGTGTTTTCCTTTTTTTCACTAAGTTAAGGAAACTATGTCAGGTTTAGGGTGACGATTAATAAAATGTGAAACAATTCTTGTCTTGAAAAAAAATCATGTTCTTGATAAAATTTCGCTAGTATAATTAGAAAGAAGGGATTTAATTATGGCTAAAAGAGTATTGCTATGTATAATGGACGGTTGGGGAATCTCTAAAGGTTCTGAAAAATATGATGCAACCAAACTTTCTCACCCTGTTCATGTTGATGAATTAGAAAAAGATTGTCCGTTCAGACATTTGAGAGCTGACGGCGAATTTGTAGGGTTACCTGCAGGACAAATGGGTAATTCAGAAGTTGGTCACTTGAATTTAGGTGCCGGCAGAATTGTTTACCAAGATTTGTCTAAGATTAATAATGCAATTAAAGATGGTTCATTCTTTAAGAATGAAAGATTTTTGGCTGCTATTGAACATGCTAAGAAAAATGATTCAGCTCTTCATATTTATGGGCTTGTTTCAACAGGTGGTGTTCACTCATCATTAGATCATTTGTTAGCTTTGATTAAAATGGCTGCTGAAAATGGTTTGACTAAGGTTTATGTTCACGCATTTTTAGATGGCCGTGACACTCCTCCTCAAAGTGCTTGTGAATTTTTGCAAGTTGTTGAAGACGAACTTAAAAAATATAATCTTCCTCCTGTTGCAACAATTATCGGTCGTTATTACATTATGGACAGAGATAATCGTTGGGACAGAGTTGAAAAAGGTTACAATGCATTGTTGTTAGGCGAAGGCGAACATGCTGCAACTGCTATTGACGGTGTTAAACAATCTTATGCTAAAGGCGAAAATGATGAATTCGTTCTTCCTACAGTAATTGGTGGTGAAGAATCAAGAATTCATGATAACGATTCAATCATCTTTATCAATTTCCGTCCTGATAGAGCTAGAGAAATCACTAAGGCTATTAACTTTGCTGATTTTGACGGTTTTGAAAGAAAGAAAGTTCTTAAAAACATCTTATATACAACAATGACAAGTTACGAAGCAACTTTCACATTCCCAGTTGCATTCCCTAAAGAAAAATTGGTTAACATCTTGGGCGATGTATTGGAAGCAAACGGAGTTCACCAATTCAGAACTGCTGAAACTGAAAAATATGCTCACGTAACATTCTTCTTCAACGGTGGAATCGATCAACCGCAACCTCACGAATCAAGAGTTCTTGTACCATCTCCAAAAGTTGCAACTTATGATATGCAACCAGAGATGAGCGCTCCTGAGGTTTGTGAAAACGTATTGAAAGCTCTTAAAAACCCTGAGTATCAATTCGTATTGGTTAACTTTGCAAATCCTGATATGGTTGGTCATACAGGAGTTTTGGAAGCTGCAACAAAAGCATGTCATGTTGTTGATGAATGTGTTGGAAAAATTGCAGAAGCTTGTAAAGAAAATGATGTTGTTATGTTGTTGACAGCTGACCATGGTAATGCAGAAGTTATGTTTGACGAAGCTACAAAAGCTCCGGAAACAGCTCACACAACTAACGATGTTCCATTTGTTGTAATCAATGCTCCACAAGGTCTTGAACTTCGTGATGGTCAAGGTGCTTTGTGCGATGTTGCCCCAACAATTTTACAACTTTTGGATATTAAACAACCGGCAGAAATGACAGGTAAATCATTAATTAAGTAAGGCAATAAGGAACAAGGTAATAAGGAAATAGGTTCTTTAAAAAATAAAAAGTAATGAACTTATTTCCTTTATTCCTTATATCCATATTCACTTTTGATGTAAAGGATTAAGAATGAGTAATAATATAGATAATTTAGATATAGATTTTTCGTTTAAAAAGAATAATGTTGATGAGTTGTTTTTCAATTTGAGTGAAAATCCGGAAGGCTTTAAGAACAAGGATTTTCGCTATACTTTGAGTATGATTTATCAAATTATTGAAGATGAGTTTGCAGGTGTATTCCTTAGCCCGAATGCTCCGACTCGTAATACTCACTTTCATTTGATTAATAAGGCCGGTAAATTATCTTTCTTTGTTACTCCGACAAATAATTTTGAATATTATTTGAAGTCAAAAGGTTCTTTATTCCGTTTCAAATCTGAAGTTTTAGATGATAAAGTCGGATATTTCATGGCTTGGGATTTGGTTATGGATTATTTTGGCGGATTTGGTAATGTTGTTGATTTAGAAGATTTGACTCCGACTTTCATTTATTTGAATAAATTGACTTATTTTGTAATGAAGTTGATTGAAAAATTATATTTCATTCCGACTGTAAAACGTTATGGTCAAATGTTCAGAATCGTTTATGAACCGATTATCAATAATCAAAAAATGGCAAGAATTGTTAATCAGTTTGAGGAATGTATTCCTGACGATTTGTTTATCCAAGGTGAAAAACCTAAAGATTTTGTGTATGAATTTATTTATACATATTTGAATTACGTAATTTATAAGTTCTTGGGTATTAAAATGTACAGATTTAAAGATGTTAAATCCGGAACTTATTTGTTAAAAGATTTAGAACAAAGAGCTGTTTTGAAAGGCAAGGATATTGCAGAAAATTTTGCTCAATGGTTTGACGAATTGTATTTGGGTAAATATGACGTTATTCCTTATTTCAAAATAGAAAAACAAGAAGATGAAATATTTAGATTAAAAGTTTATATCAAAAATAGAAAGACTGATGAAAGTGTATTGATTGATAAACTATACTCTGATGAAGAAGTTTTTGGTGCTAAGGCAAGTGACATTGCAAGAATTGTTGAAAAACAACTTAATTACGCATTACGTTATATGCCAGAATTGGAACAATTGTTTGAAGATGAAGACAAATTGTATTTGGATTTGAACTTGAATGAAGTTTACAAGATTATCACTCAGACTGCATATTATCTTCAAAAGGCACAAATTGAAGTTATTTTGCCGGAAGAACTTGTTAATATCGTAATTCCGAGAGCTTCAATCAATGCAAAAGTTAAAGAATCCAGAGCCGGTGATTTGGCAGATTTAATTAATAATAATTCTTCTGCAAAAATGTCATTAGATGATATTTTGGATTTCTCTTATGAAATTGCTATTGGGAATGAAAAAATTTCGCTTGAAGAATTTAAAAAACTTGTTGAAAATAATAACGGACTTATCAAATACAAAAATAAATATGTATTAATTGATAAGGAAGAAAGTAAAAAGATTTTTGAACAAATTGCGAAATCTAATCTTAAATCAATGTCAAGAATGGAACTTATCCATGCTTCATTGTCTGGTCAATTAGACCAATATGATTTTGATTATGATGCAGCATTTGCAAGAGTTTTGGCAGATTTCACAAAACCTGTAGAGATGACCGTTCCAAAATCATTGAAAGGCGAACTTCGTCCTTACCAAGAAATTGGTTTGAAATGGTTGTGGACAAATGTTTCAAAAGGTTTTGGTTCATGTATGGCAGATGATATGGGGTTAGGTAAAACTATTCAGGTTATCAGTTTGCTATTAAAAATGAAAGAAGAAAATAGGCTTAAAAAACCTGTTCTTGTAATTTGTCCAACTACTTTGATGGGTAACTGGATGAAAGAATTGCAAATGTTTGCTCCAAACCTTGATGCAGTAATTTATCACGGTGCAGATAGACAGTTGGAAGTTAATCACGATGTAATACTTACAACTTATGCAATTATGAGAATTGATGTTGAAGAACTTAAAAAACACGCTTGGAGTGTTATTATTGTTGATGAAGCCCAAAATATCAAGAATCCGGATACTGCCCAAACCCTTGCAATCAAGATGTTGAAATCAGATGTTAAAGCTGCAATGACAGGTACTCCGGTTGAAAACAGATTAACAGAGTTGTGGAGTATATTTGACTTTATCAATAAAGGTTATCTTGGCTCACTTAAAGAGTTCCAAAAAAGTTATGCAATTCCGATTGAAAGATTTAAGGAAAATTCTAGAGCAAGTAAATTGCGTATGTCAATTTCACCTTTCGTATTAAGACGTTTGAAAACAGATAAACACGTTATTTCCGACTTGCCGGAAAAAATGGTACTCAACGAATACTGCTACTTGTCTAAAGTTCAAGCTGTTCTATACGAAAAAACTCTTAATGAAATGATGACAAAAATCAGTGGATTTACAGGTATTAATAGACGTGGTAATATCTTCAAACTTATCACTGCTCTTAAACAAATTTGTAACCACCCTTATCAATTCCTTAAAACCGGTGAGATGAGTAAGGAAATGTCCGGTAAGATGGAAAAATGTATTGACCTTGTTCAAAGTATTATTGATAGAGATGAAAAAACACTTATTTTCACTCAATATAAAGAAATGGGTGATATTTTGTGCAAAGTTATCTCTCAAGAATGCAACACTGAACCGTTGTTCTTCCACGGTAGCTTGACAGTTCCGCAAAGGGAAGAATTGATTGAAAAATTCCAAACAGAAAAAGATTCAAGGGTAATGATTCTTTCATTGAAAGCCGGTGGTACAGGTTTGAACTTGACAAGTGCAACAAATGTTATCCACTATGACTTGTGGTGGAACCCTGCTGTTGAAGACCAAGCAACAGATAGAACCTATCGTATCGGTCAAGATAAGAATGTAATGGTTCACAGAATGATTACATTAGGAACTTTCGAAGAAAAAATTGATGAGATGTTGAAATCTAAGAAAGAACTTGCAGATCTTGCGGTTTACGAGGGAGAAAAGATTATTACAGAACTTTCCGACGAGGAAATTTACGAAATCTTTACTCTATCAGCTTAGGTTGTATTTGGAAAATAGTTATATTAAAGAGGGGCGATTTTCGAAGATAATCGCCCTTTTGTAATCTTTTTTATTTTGTCAAATTTAAAATCTCTTCAACTGGTACATTTAAGGAATTTGCGAGAGCTACAATCTTTTTTACTGTGAGATTTTGTTCTCCTCGTTCGACTTTGCCAATGTAGTTGGTGTGAACGTTAGCAAGTTCGGCAAATTTTTCTTGAGAGAGGGTTCTTTTTGTTCTTTCGACCCTAAAATTTAGCCCTATTCTTTTTAATACCTCTTCGTAATCTGACATAGTCAGATTTTATACTATTGACAATGTGTATTCTATACTATTATAACAGTGTAAAACAAGGAGAAATAGAATTGGTTGAAAATAGAAAAAAGATTTATAAAGATTGTAATTCATGTTTCACTTTTGAGAGGGTTGTATTTTCTGTGATGGGTAAAATATTCCAATGTTGTGGATTGTTACGTCATTTCGTAGAGGAAACTTCACACTTGGTGGTAAATGTTCTTCACAATGACATGACTTTTTTACATGTCATTACGAGGAAAGGTAATGAACAAGTAATAAAGGTATTATTACAGAGTGACGTCGTAATCCATCACACGGAGTACCAATGTCACCCTGAACT
>JBNMKP010000088.1:0-6400 GCA_050874405.1 bacterium | reverse complement strand
CTTCTAGTACAGGTCCAATAATCTCAATCCCTGCATTAGTGAGTTTTTTTAATCCGTTTCCTGCAACAATAGGGTTAACGTCTTTCATTCCGTAAACAACTCGTTTTACTCCTTTTTCGATAATTAGATCTGCACAAGGCGGAGTTTTGCCATAATGTGAACAGGGCTCAAGATTTACGATTAACGTACAATTTTTAGCATTATCAAGTTTCAATAGCGCATCTCGTTCTGCGTGATTTTCTCCACATTTTTTGTGATAGCCGGTTGAAATAATTTCACCTGTTTCATTTAATACCACACAACCAACAAGCGGATTTGGAGAAGTTTCGCCTTGGGTTTGTTTTGCTAATTCTATACATTTTTTCATTAATAAATCATATTGTTTCATATTTGTATTTTATAATAAATTATGATAAATTGAAATAGATAAATACGGACATAAAAAGTAGAGAGGACTTTAGATATGGTAGATTTAAAATACATCGGACACAGTGCATTTGAATTCAAAAAAGATGATAAAGCTGTTTTGGTTGACCCATTGGTTTCAACTAATGAGAAATTCAATTGGCACGAAGAACCGATTACAGATATTTTGTTAACTCACGCTCATGGGGACCATTTGGGCGAAGCTATTGAAATAGCAAGAGAAAAAGATATTGAAATTACTGCAGTTTTTGAACTTGCGAATTACTGTAAATCACAAGGTGTTAAGGCAAAACCTGTAGGGTTAGGTTCTTGGATTAATTATTCTTGGGGAAGAGCAGTATTTTTACCTGCATTCCATTCTAGTTCATTACCAGATGGAAGTTATGGCGGAAATGCAGCAAGTATTTTATTTGATATTGATGGCGTAAGAATTTATCACGCAGGTGATACTTGTTTATCTTCTGAAATGAAGACTATCAAAGAATTGTATGCTCCACAAATTGCACTTTTACCAATTGGCGGAAATTATACAATGGACGTTGAACATGCTGCAATGGCTGCAAAATGGTTAGGTGTAAGAACAGTTATTCCAATGCATTATAACACTTATCCTGAAATTCAAGCAGATTTACAAAGATTTGCTAACCTTATTGCTTATGGCAATACAGCTTGTCAAATTTTAAATCCTGCAGAAATTAAATAACAATATTATACAGGTCGGCATTTAAAAGTCGACCTGTTTTTTCGATTATTATAAAAGAGGTATTTATGAAAGTTTTATTTGTAATTGATAGATTAGAGTTAAAATATTTTGAGTTTAATAATTTGGTAACCAATTTTTGGATAATAAAAAGTTTGCTTGAAAGAGGTTGTGACGTTTGGATTACAACTATTGATATGTTGAAACTTAAATCGGCAGTTGCTTATACTTCTTGTTATAAATCTTTTGTTAGAGATAATAATATTTTTTATGATAAGGAAAATTTAACGGAAAAGAAAATTGAGGACTTTAATCTTGTAATGTTCAGACCTGATCCTCCGGTTGATTTGGATTATATCAATGCAACTTATGTTTTTGATTTTGTTGATAGAGAAAAAACTTTCATTATGAATGATACAACTGTGGTTCGTAATTTTAACGAAAAATTACACGCAGTTATGTTCAATGATTTGATGCCTAAAAATATTGTTACATCAAGTTTTTCAGATATTATTGAATTCTTAAATGAAAATGAAGAAATAATTTTGAAACCGTTAAATCAATGTTTTGGTGGTGGGGTTATGTATTTAAAACACGGGGATAAAAACACCGCTGTTATTATAAACTCTATGACTAAAAATGGTAAAAATATGATAATGGTTCAAAAATATATACCAAAAGCTGTTTATGGGGATAAACGAGTTTTGTTTTTAGGGGAAGAGGTTTTAGATTATTGCGTTCAAAAAACACCAAGTAATAATGATTTCAAATTCTGTGAACATTCAGATAAAAATATTCATAAAGCAGTTTTAACGGATACCGAAAAAGAAGCCTTTAAGCCTGTTGCTAAAAAATTAACATCAATGGGAATTTATATGGCGGGTTTAGATGTTATTGACGGAAAAATTATAGAAGTAAACGTGACAAGTCCTTGCTATTTTATTAAAGAAATTAATAATCATTTTGGTTGTCATTTGGAAGATAAAATTACTGATTATATTATAAATACCGTTCAATCTAAAATGGCTTTAGCGAGATAAGTTGTTGTAATTTTCCACTTTGAGCAATTAATAAATATCACTAGCATTAAAAATCTCTTCGTGCTAGTATGTGTGGATAGAAAAAAGAAATCGAGGTGGATATGGATAATCTTAAAATTTATCTTGACAAAGACATTAATCAAGACTTAATTAAATCTAAAAAAATAGCAGTTATCGGGTTTGGTTCACAAGGTTACGGACAATCAATGAATCTTAAAGACTCAGGTTGTGATGTTGTTTTAGGTTTAAGATTAGGTGGAAAATCAGATACAAAAGCAAAAAAATACGGATTTAAAACAATGACAATTGAAGATGCCGTAAAGTGGGCTGATATTGTTCAAATCCTAATTCCTGATGAGTTGCAGGCTGATGTGTATGAAAAACAAATTAAACCAAATATGCATTCAGGTCAGTATTTGATGTTTTCTCACGGATTTAATATTCACTATAAAAAAATTGTTGCACCTAATGATATCAATGTAATTATGGTAGCTCCAAAAGGTCCAGGACATACTGTAAGAAGTCAATATGTTGAAGGGAAAGGTGTTCCATCATTAATTGCAGTTTATCAAGACCCAACAGGAGATTCTAAAGATGTTTCATTATCTTATGCTTCCGCTATTGGAGCCGGTAGAGCAGGAATTATTGAAACAACATTCAAAGAAGAAACAGAAACTGATTTGTTTGGGGAGCAAGCTGTAATTTGCGGTGGTGTTTCTGCCTTGATGAAAGCAGGTTTTGAAGTCCTTACAGAAGCTGGATATTCTCCATATATGGCATATTTTGAAGTTCTTCACGAAATGAAATTGATTATTGATCTTGTAAACCAAGGTGGACTTGCTGATATGAGATATTCAATTTCAAATACTGCAGAATACGGTGATATGACAAGAGGTCCAAAAGTCATCGGAGAGGCTTCTAAAAATGCAATGAGAGAAATTTTAAAAGATATTCAATCCGGCAAATTTGCAGAAGAATTTACGAACGAAATGAGTTCTGGTTGCAAAATATTTAACAAATTAAGAGAAGAAAATGCATCTCACCCAATTGAAAAAATTGGTGAAGAAATTCGTGACTCTTTTGTTTGGGGACACGATGACAAAATTATTGACAGAAATAAAAATTAGTTTAATAAAGGAATAAAAAATGTTCAATACAGAAGATACTTACGAAGTTGTTGTTTTTTCAATCGGAGATACAAAAGCCGGTTCAAAAATGGGAAAATTACAGTTGAAAAATACTGTTGATAATACTTTATTGAATTGTATTCTTTGGGAAGAAACATTGAATAGATTTGATAGTAAAATTTTTAGAACGGGCAATTTGGTTAGAATTGTTTCGGCAAGTTTCAATGAAAAATACAACAATTGTTTAGTTTCAGCTCTTGAGTTAATCAAAGAAGCAAAATTGGGACTTGAAAAACAAGAAATTGAACAATATTGGACAAAATTGCAATCTTATATTTCTAAAATAAAAGATGAAAAACTTCATTCTTTTGTTTCAGATTTGTTTGAAAAAAATGCAGATACGTTCAAAATTATGCCTGCGGCTAAATTAATGCACCACAACTATGTTGGGGGACTTTTGGTTCACACTGTAGAATGTGCAGAGTTTGCAGAGTTGAATATGGCATCTTTTTCTTATAAAGCAAATGAAGATGAAATTTATGCCGCTTGCTTGTTGCATGATTTTGGCAAAATTTTTGAATACACAATTGATACTGAAACCGGTTTGATTGATTATGCTCCAAACTTTAGAGAAGAATGGATTTCTCACTCTCAGTACGGTTTTTGCATTTGTATGAACGCAGGATTTAAAAAAGTTGCTAAGATGATTGCGGCTCACCACGGAAGAGCAGAATGGGGTGCAATTATTGATCTTGACCAAAAAGATTTGGAACCGGAATTATATTTAATTCATTTTATCGACAATTTATCAGCTAAATTTGGGAAAATAAGTACACGACTTTTAGAACAGAAAGAGGTTTAATATTTTGTCAAAATTAACGGAAAAACATCACTATGACGGAACGTTAGTTTGTGTTGAGGGTATTGATGGTTCTGGAAAATCTACTCAACTTGCGCTTTTGCGTGATTGGCTCAAAGATATTGGCAAAGATGTAATTTTTACAGAGTGGAATTCTTCAGATTTAATTTCTCAAACAACAAAACTAGCCAAAAAGAAAAATATGCTCTCTCCAAGAACGTTTAGTTTGCTTCACGCAGTGGATTTTGCTGATAGACTTAAACAAGTTATTGCTCCGGCATTAAAAGCTGGTTTTATCGTTTTGGCAGATAGATATGCTTATACGGCTTTTGCCAGAGATGTTGCTCGTGGTGTTGATCCAAATTGGGTTCGTGGGGTTTATGATTTTGCAATTAAACCTGATTTATCTATATATTTTGATATTGACCCAAAAACTTCACTAGAGAGAATTTGTTCAAACAGAAGAGCTCCAAAGTTCTACGAAGCAGGTATGGATTTGAAATTGAGCAACGACCCTTACGAAAGCTATATGATTTTTCAATCAAAAGTAATTCAAGAATATAAAAATATGCTTGATGAATTTGGAATTGTTAAACTTGATGCAAATGACACAATTCATAAAAAGCAGGTTGAAATTCGAAGAATGTTAAAGGCAATTCTTAAAGAAAAAGGAGTTGAAATTTAATGGATCAAAATAACAGAAAATATCCTGGGCTTCTTGTTGTTATTGAAGGTACAGACGGTTCAGGTAAATCAACACAACTTCAACTTCTAAAAAAATCTTTGCAAGACCAATGCTATGGTGTGATTGTATCAGAGTGGAAAACTTCTCGTTTGATTGCAAATGTTATTGATGATGCTAAAGAACGAAATTTGCTTAATGCTACAACTTATAGTTTGTTATATGCAGCCGATTTTGCTGATAGGCTTGAAAACCAAATAATTCCTGCTCTGAAATCAGGTTTTGTTGTTTTACTTGATAGATATTATTATACGGCTTTGGCTCGTGATGTCGTAAGAGGTCAAAATATTGACTGGGTTAAAAATTTGTACGATTACGCACCAGAACCGGATTTGGTATTCTATCTTGATATGCCTGTTGATACTTTATTAAAAAGAATTATCGGAACAACCGGTCTTGATTTTTACGAAAGCGGACGAGATGTAGGGTTTTCTACAGATTTTTACAAAAGCTTTGGAATTTATCAAAACAAATGTCTTGAACAATACAACAAAATGAAGTCAGAATATGGATTTATCAGTATTGACGGTACGAAATCTATTGATGAAATTCATAAAATTATGTCGAATGAGGTTCAAAAAATTCTTGATACCGGAATCCTAGACTAAGCACCTCAAGAGCGAAAAATCAACATAAAACTGTCAAATGTTAACAAAATAAATAAAAATTTACGTTGCGAAACATTTTACGTCATGGGGCATGGTTTATGCTAAATTATAGGGTATAAAAGGATATATTTAAAGAATAGTTTTTAGTAAGGAGATAATGAATGTCTGAATACTTGAGCAAGGAAGAGATTAAACAATGGAGAAGCTCATTAGAAAAGATTACATTAGAAGAGTTTGCAGCTAGATTAGGGAAAAAAGTTGAAGAGAAGAAAGAAACTAATGACTTAATTGATATCGTACTTCACGGACAGCCTGTTGTTTCCAACGAACCTGAATGGAACGCAAAAGCTGAACGTTTGAGTACTATTGCAGATAGAGCTTATGAAAAAGAAAAAGAACTTTATGTATCTCCATTCTCTGCAAAAAATTTAAAATTAGATGATGTTCCATCTAAAGAAACTGAAACAAAATCAAAAGATACAATAACTAAAAAAGTAGAAAAAACAGCTCCTGTTAAATCAACAAAAACTAAAGTTTCTACTGCTAAAAAAGCTGATAAGAAATTAATAAAAGCAGCAAAAGATATTGTTGATAATACAAAAACAGGTGATACTCTAAGAGATGATGTTAGAGTAGTCTTTAAAAAAGCACTTACAGATAGAGAGCAAAAAGTGTTTGACTATTTTGCAGCTCACAAAAACAAAATTGTTTATGCTAAAGACCTTGCATCATTACTAGATTTGCCAAGAGATTATGTATATAAATACATTAAAAATCTAAGAGCAAAAATTGAGGGTGAATCCCTTAAAAATGCTGATAAAGGCGGATTTATTCTATCTATATAATAACTATAAATTTATAACTAAAAAGAACGATTGATTTAATTTCAGTCGTTCTT
>JBNMKP010000087.1:0-6466 GCA_050874405.1 bacterium | reverse complement strand
TTTAAAGAAAATAATATAAAAATTAAAACAACATGAAAATCACATCACTCACAACCACAATATATAAACAACCACAATTAAGTTATTACGATAATAAAAAAACATTTTCGCCAACGTTTAAAGGGGACGAATTTTTAAGGGCGGACAATTTCATAAGAAATATTGAACCGACATCTTTTCATAGATTGAAAAAGGTAGAATTCAAAACTCCATTAACGATTGCTCAAGCTTTAAGTTGTATTGCAAACAGCAACAATACAACAATCAAAGATGCACTACTTTACAATTTACATTCAAAAGACGGCATTGAGGATATGGCAATTGAAGCAAACTCCGACAATTTTATTAGAAACATAAAAGTTAAAAGATTAATCGGAATGGGTAGTTACGCATTAGTTTTTGAAACAACTGATGGTAATGCATTAAAAATGGTCGGAATGGAACATTTCCCATACAAAAGAAAGCCCACCTTTTTTGATATTCCAATAATCAAGAAAGGATCTCTTGGACACTCAAAATATTATATTGAAGAAAAAGCTCAAATGAATGTAACCAAGGACGAGGCATTTAATCTTATCAATAAAATCAAAGAATGCGGATATAAAATAAATGACTGTTTTTATAATTCAGATACAAAAACATTCAAAGAAGAAGTTTTTGATAAAGAACTTGTAAAACTGGACCAATTCGGGCGGAGCAAAAATGGAAAAGTTTATTTAATCGACCCAGGGTGTGCCATTGAACCCTTAAAAATCGAAAAAGTAGCTAAAAATTTCTCAACGTGGATAAAAAAGATTGTTAAACTATAAAAGTTTTTAAATTAAAAAAGCAAGGTCTACCCAACACAAATAAATGAAACAACAATAAATCCCAAAATTGAGAGTATCACATTCCAATCCCATGCAACACAAGCACCCCATATCCCAGGGATAATAATAAGCAAATCTATTAAAAAGATGGGTAACAGAAAAGATCGCTCAATAGAATTTATTATAACAATTGGACGAAAAGCAATATATATAATTGAAACTATTATTGAAATAAAAATAGCTAAAAGATTTTCCATTCCAAAAAATGAAACCAAACCACATTTAAAAGCATACATTGAAAACAATAAAAAAATAAACTTTAATGGTCCTACTACCATATTTTCCCCCTTTTTACCAAGATAAACTTATTTCTCTTATAAAAAAACTTACTAATGCTCTTGATGTATCATTGCCCGAATTGTTTGATTTTAACTATCTTAAACTTGACAAAAATAATATAAAACAAGAAATCATAGAAAAACTTGATAATTTAAGTCTAAAAGAATTACAAATTATTTATAGACTTATAGAAATAATGTAATTTGAATCTCTTTTTGGATTGCGTAAAAAAATCTCGGAGAGAAGAAAACTCTCCAATTGAATATAAACTATACAAATCACATCAATTTATTAACTCCCGGAGATGGATTCGAACCACCGTTAAAAGAGCCAGAATCTTTCGTCCTGCCACTAGACGATCCGGGATTATTTCAACAATTATGGTAACACTTAAAATTTGAATTACAACTTTAGGACTAAAAAATCCACGTCTATCTGAAAAACAAACGTGGATTTTTTTACAATTATAACTGTTTCAAAATTGCTTTTGACGCGGTTATTGTTGAAGAATTATTCGTATCTTTTGCTAACTGTTTTATGACTTTTCTCTGAGGAGAAGGAGTTATATTTTTAGTCGTTTTTTCTACATTTTTAACTTCATTCTTTGAATTATTTTTCAAAGACACTTTTTTTTGAGGTTTAGATACTTTTTCATTTCCATTCCAATGACATTCGTGACCAATAGCCCACCTAAAGCCTGCAGTCATTGATATCCCATTACGTCCGCCATTTCGTATCATTGCTTGGCAAAATGCAACAAAGTGATCCTTGAATCTCTTTTGAAGCCCTAAACCATATTCCACGTATGGTTTTATACTTGTTTCCGGTAGTTTTACTCCATTTGCTTTCACGTCTGATTCGCTCATCGCATTCCATACCATACCTACACTGAAATACGGTTGCCAACCATTTTTTGAATTCGCAATAAATCTTACACTTGGATTCAACATTATTGAATGCATTGGTGATGAATCCATTCTTACACCTGCGGCATTTGTATAATCAAATGTTTTGCCAAATGTATAACTCATAAACCAAATTGGTTGAATAATATATTTACCGTCTTTGAATTCAAAGTTATATCCTGTTTTTGAACCTAAACCGGCAAACAAGGTTGTAAAATCTTCTTTTCCATACATTGTATTGGCTTCTCCAACGCTTGCACCTGCAGATAGGGTTAATGCTGTCCAGAAGTTTCCTTTATAGAAGCTTTGTGTAAAACCAACTAAGCCACCATTCATTGTTGTATCAGCACCGGTATATCTTAATTGTGAGCCGTTATAACCGATATATCCAGTTGTTATTCCTGTCCAACCTCGTTTATAGTGTTGGAAGTCACTATCAAAGCCAAATAATGAACCATAAGTTGTTGCGTTTACTGCTCCTGCATTACGTAAGTTCATTTTTTCAAATGATACATAAGGTCTGAACCAACCCGCTTTGTTATTGAATTCTGAGGCATTCGGTGCCGGCAAGTTATTATTGAAATCTGTACTTAATGCGTATCTATTTTCATTTATCATTGCAAATCTATCCATAGATGGCAACTGAGTAAATGCATCTGCGTGTTCAAATACATATTTAAATGTTTCATTTACAGTTGCATTTGTACCCGCTTGAGATGTTACACCTGTAGATAAAACCGTAGGGTTAAACGCATCAGCTCCACTTGAACCCCCACCTCTTACGAATTGGAATTCACCTGATTCTGGTAAATAGCCCACGTTATATTTATATATTTTACCCATATATACATTTGAGCCATTATATTTTACAGAATTTGCAAATGCTGAATCTGCGAACAACACATTTGTTGTTTCTTTTATTGGATCCGCCAATACATTCAAACCGTTTACATTGATTAATCCGGTTTGAGCGCCATAGTTATTTGCTGTTAATCTTCCCATTGTTTCTGTTGCAGGGTTAATATCAACAGAATTTATATTTATAGTTCCGGTATTTGCAAAACTATTGAAGTTTAGCGGGGACATTCCCATATGATTGATGTTCATTATGCCACTGTTTACTGATAAACTATTATTATAATTTAATAAAGAAGCATCGCTAATATAACTTGTAATATTATTTTGAGAGATATCTGCATTCTTTATTGCATTATTTACATAAACTTCGCCAGAATTGTCACCTGTCATATTCAACTTATAATCTTGACCATTAATAGTATCATTGAAAACAAATTTACCATTATTTTTTGCGGTCAAAGTCAAATTTGATTGATTAACATAAATCGCATTTTGTTCATTTTTAGAATTTGAAGAGGCTCTATTTCCACTAAATAATGAAGTATAACCGTCTTTTGCGACAATATTCATATCTGTAAGAGTGTAAATAGCACCACCTTGAGCCGTACCTGTTGAAGATTTTGCAATATTACCAATAAAACTATTATTTTCTAATTGAACAATATCACCGGTATTATAAATAGCTCCACCTTGAGCATTACCGGATTTTGATTCAACAGAGTTATTTAAGAAAGTTACATTTTTGATATTATCAATAGTTCCCGTATTATACAAAAATCCACCAAAGGCATCACCAGATATTGATTTTGCAGAGTTGCCATAGTATGTTGAGCCATTTGAAGATAGTATTCCAATCTTACTAAAATTAACAATAGCCCCGCCTTTAGCATTTCCATTATCTGCTTGTACGTAATTTGAAACGAAATCTGCATTTATATCTTTAGAATTACTATTATCAAAATAAACAATAGCGCCACCATAAGCATCTTTATTCGTAGATTTTGCATAGTTATTTCTAAATGTAGAATTATTGATATTAAATGTATTTTTAAGGTTATAAATCGCACCACCTGTTGCATCTTTATCTGTTGCAATTACGTGGTTACCGTCAAAATATGAATTGTTAATATCGCCAATTGTATTGTTATTCCAAATGGCACCACCATTCACACCTGCGGAATTATTTATAAAAAATGCATTGATAGTTCCAATTTTTGATAAATTAGAAATTGCACCACCGGAATCTTCAGATGAAGAATTTTGGAATACAACATTGTTTATTAAATTTCCAATAATTCCATTATTCCAGATAACTCCACCACTTTCTTTTGCAGAAATATTCAAGAATTTAACATTTGAGAGATTTTCAATATTTCCACCGTTATTCCAAATGCCTCCACCTGCAGTAGTAGAGTGAAGATTATAAAATTCTACATCAGAAATATTTCCAAATTTCCCTCCATTATTGGCAATACCGGAGTCTTTTGTCCCTGTACCGTACAAACAACCACCATTCCAATCGCCAATCGTTCCGGCATTATAAATAGTCGCTCCTGCTGTTTCAGGATTTGAATTATTATTGAATATTTTTACATTATTCAAATTACCAAATATGCCACCAGTTTGTTGGTAAGAACCATTTACATAAGAATAGCTACCTTGGTTATAAATAACACCGGCGTTTCGCTCTGCAGTAACATTAGAAAATGTAACATTAGTTAAATCGCCAACAGTACTTCCATTGTTATAAATACCTCCGGCAACATCTGTTGCATGCAAATCTTTAAATGTCACATTTGAAATATTTTTAAAAGAACTACCTTGAAGATAAATCCCCCCACCATCTGCAACAGAAGAAGTTCCATCACCATAGATTCCACCACCGTCCCAGTTGCCAAATGTTGAACCCATTCCATAGATTACACCAGCAGCATAAGAATCTGTAGATTTGTTATTTATAAAATAAACATCTTTAAAATTACCTATTGTTAAATCTTTACCATAAATTGCACTACCACTACCTTTTGCAATGTTATTTTGAAATGTGACATTAGTAAAATCACCTAACTCTGCTTTACCGCTATTTATCGCAATAGCACCACCAACACCAGTCTCAGACGTATTGCCATCAAATAAAACGTTTGTTAAATTCCCAACGGTTACAAGATTTCCGTGATTAAATGCAATTGCTCCACCAGAACCTCCTGCAGTATTATTTCGGAAAATAACATTCTCTAAATTCCCGACAATAATATCTTTACTGCCACCACCATTAAACAGGATAGCTCCACCGCTTGAATAAGACCCTAAAGCTTTATTTCCTTCAAATAAAACTTGATTGTCTTTATCACCTATATTACCTATAGAATGTCCAATTTCATCATCTGATAAAAATGAGATTGCACCACCACCTGAAGAGGTATTATTTAAAAATTTTGTTCCCTTAATATCACCCATGGAAACATCAAATAGATTAATCGCCCCTTTACCGGTATTTTCAGAAAAAGTTGAACCCTCAATATTTCCTAAAGTGTAAACATTTGGATTACTATAAGAGTTTCTATAAGAATAAATACCTCCATCTTTATTTTCGAAAAAAGTACTGTTTTTAATATCTCCAATACTTGCATCAAAAGAAAGAATACCAGATTGTTTGTTATTTGAAATTTCGGTATTTTCAATTGAACCAATATAACCTTGTGAATCTTCTAATTTTCTATTATCAATACCACTAGCTGTACTATTTGTAATTTTAGAATTCTTGATTGATTCTATAGTACCAATATTCAAAATTGAGTTACTACCATTATCATGAATATTTACATTGTCAATCGTACCTATAGTTCCTTTGTTATAAATAGCAGAACCATTAGCACCGGAATTATTTGCAATTTCAGAGTTTGAAATTGATGTAATTTCACCTTCATTATAAATACCAACACCAAAAGAAAATCCATTTGTTTTGTTATCTAGAATTTTGATATTATCAATAGAGTCAATTTTGCCTAAATTACCAATAATGCCACCTCTGACAGTTTGACCTGAATAAGTGGCACTAGTTGTATTATTCGAAAATACGGAATTTTTAATAGATGATATTGTTGAACCTGCGGTATTACCAATAACACCACCAATTACACTCATATATTGAGGGTCGCTATTATCTCCAACAACTGATGGATTGTGAACAGTGAAAGCATTTTCATTGAAAACAGCATTATTGATTGTCAAATCTTGAGATTTGTTTTTTACAATACCACCTTCAACATTCCATTCTGACCACCATTCATTCCAATTATTGTTATTGGTGATACCCGAATGATTTCCAGATATAATTTTATTTGGAGTTTCAACTATAATTCTACTATCTTCAATTGCCGAAACAGGAGAAGATGTACAAAGTGAAACAAGCCCAGCCAATGCAGCAATTACTAATGATGTGCTAAAGCCAAGATGTTTCTTCGATACTAATTTTTCAGTAGCATTTTTCATCATCAAACTTCCTCTATTTTATTTACGTCAAAGTTTACTAGTGTTATTAATAGTCTAACTCAT
>JBNMKP010000086.1:0-6526 GCA_050874405.1 bacterium | reverse complement strand
TTTTTACGAATGTATCTTCTGCCGGAGATAATTTACCCTTTGATTTAATTCCGCTTAAATATTCAGCAGTTTTAGGTCCGTATTCTTTTGTTTGACTATTAATCTTACTAATAACTCTTTGATAATCTGCATTTTTTTCTTGTGGTGTTAGGGGTTGAGTATATTTTGCTACATAACCTATGGCAGCACCAATCCCAGCACCTTGAGCCATCGGAACAATACAACTACGTCTTCTGTCATTACTGTCTATTGCACTAACTTTCATCTTAAATAATCCTTTTTATCCGGTTTTCACATACGAGTCTTTGTTAAGTTCGCCTTTGTGGTTCGCTTAACTTTTGTTATATGTAAGAGCCTGCACTTAAATATTCTAATAAGGTTGCAGAAAAATAACCTTTTTAAAACTGAGTAATCAAGTTCTTGTTTGTTCTAAAATGCATTATAAAATAAGATTATTTTTTTGTCAATACACGTATTAAGTTTAGTAAAAGCATTATACCAACAAGTGCTAATGTTAAAAAGAAATCGTATTTAATTGCATTGTGACTTGCAAATAAACAAGCCAAACCACCTGCAATAATTGCAACCGATGTCAAAATGCATACGGTTTTCTTTTGTGAGAAACCGGCATGAAGCAACTTGTGGTGAATATGTTCAGCATCTGCAACAAATGGTGATTGACCTTTACAAATTCTACGCAAACTTGCATAAGTTATATCAATAATCGGAACTGCCAGAACTACAAATGGTAATAAAATCGCAAGGGTTGCAACTTTCATTACTCCCGTAATTGAGATTGTTGCAAGTAAAAATCCTGAGAATAATGAACCGCTATCGCCCATAAATATTTTTGCAGGATTAAAATTGAATGTTAAAAATGCCAACATTGAACCTGCTAAAATAAATCCTATTAAGGCACTGATTGGATTTGGAGGGGAAAGTGTGATAGCTAGGATTGCCAAGGTTATTGCGTTAACAGTTACAACAGAACCTGCCAGTCCATCTACCCCGTCAATAAAGTTCATTGCGTTTGAAATACCAACAATCCACAACAAAGTAATCGGGTATGAGAACCAACCCAAGTCCATTCCGCCAAAAAACGGAACACTATTTATTTGTACCCCTAAAAGGTAAACTATAGTTGCGATTGCAACTTGAATTAACAATTTGAATTTAGCGCCTAGGCAATAAACATCATCAATCAAGCCTAGTAAAAACATTAAAGAACCACCTAATAAGATACCTGAAAGTAATTTTCCATAAGGATAATAACTCAAAATTACCAAGCATAGAAATGTCAACATCGTACTTGCCCAAATTGCAACTCCGCCAATTCTTGAAATCGGTTTTGTGTGAATTTTTCTCGCATTTGGCAAATCTACAAGTCCTTCTTTTTTAGAAAAACTTATTACCATTGGAACTAGAAATACCCCTAAAATGTAGGCTATTATTGTTCCGATTATATGTGCATGTGTTAACTTGATAATTATAATGTCACTCCTTATTTTTACTTGTTATATAGTGGATATTTTTTGCAAAGTTTAAGTGATTTTTCTCTTAACTTTTTCAATTCTTCTTCATTATCTGACGAAAATACTGCAGATGCAATAATTTTTGCAACTTCTGTCATATCTTCTTCTTTAAAACCTCTTGTAGTCACAGCTGGTGTTCCTAATCTGATACCACTTGTAACAAATGGACTTTGAGGGTCATTCGGAACAGTGTTTTTGTTTGCGGTAATTCCTACTCTTTCCAGTACGTTAGCCATATCTTTACCGGTTTTACCGGTTTTTCTAAGGTCAAGAGTCATCAAGTGGTTTTCTGTCATTCCACCAACGATATCTAACCCATTGTCCATCAAACCTTGAGCTAATGCTTTTGCATTTTTAACGATTTGTTTTGCGTAATCAACAAATTCAGGTTTAGAAGCTTCCAATAGTGCAACGGCTTTACCTGCAATAATGTGTTCTAAAGGTCCACCTTGCATTCCCGGAAATACTGCTTTATCAATATCTTTTGCAAATTTTTCTTTGCACATAATAATTCCGCCTCTTGGACCTCTCAAAGATTTGTGAGTTGTAGTTGTTACAAAATCACAGTATGGAGCAGGTGATGGGTGAACTCCTGCAACAACCAAACCTGCGATATGCGCAATATCAGCTAATAACAAAGCGCCTACTTCATCTGCAATTTCACGAAATTTTTTGAAGTCGATGATTTTTGAATAATTACTTGCACCACAAATAATTAATTTTGGTTTATGTTCAATTGCCATTTTTCGAACATCTTCATAGTCAATTTCGCCGTTTTCATTTATACCGTAACTTTTTACATCAAAATACATTCCTGAAAAATTAACAGGTGAACCGTGGGAAAGGTGTCCTCCGTTTGACAAATCCATGCTTAAAACTCTGTCACCAGGCTTCATTGTGGCCATAAATACAGCCATATTAGCTTGTGCGCCACTGTGAGGTTGAACATTAGCATGATCCATGTGGAAAAGTTCACATGCTCTTTTTTGTGCAATTTCTTCAATTACGTCTATATGTTCGCAGCCGTTATAATATCTTTTATGAGGTTTGCCTTCCGCATATTTATTTGTCAAAACACTTCCGCATGCTTCCATAACAGCTTCCGATGTACAATTTTCACTTGCAATCAGTTCAATTGTTTCCTGCTGTCTTTGAAGCTCTAATTCAATTTGTTCTGCTACTTGCGGATCAACTTTTTTAATGTTTTCTAAATTCATACACTCTCCCTTTTTTACATGTAATTATATCTGAGAGAATTATTTTGCGCAAGTTTGTGAAAAATATTTATGCAATATTATATTTAGATTTTAATGCCATTATTTTGTTGTAAGAGTTTTCAATTTTTTCTTTCAAAAGATTATCTTTTTGAGCTTTTTTATAGATTTCTTGGATTATGTTAGAAGTTTTTTCGTCTGAAAATCTGTAAATAAATAGATTTAACCCTGCTTTAATTCCCATTTCGCAAGCTTCAACATCTCCAAATTTTGCAACTCCTTTCATAACCATATCATCAGAAATTGCAACCTTGTCAAAGTTTAAATTATTTCTCAGATAGTCAATTGCATTTTTGCTTAAACTTGTCGGAACTTCTTCTTTTTCAAAACAAGTGCAAAATAGATGTGCAACCATGACCATATCAATTCCATTTTCAATTGCAGATTTGAAAGGCTTGATGTGAGTTTCTTCCATATCTTTTAGAGATAAATCAATTTTGGGTAAAGTTAAATGGCTATCAGCATTCGCATCTCCATGCCCTGGAAAGTGCTTAACACAAGGAATTATTCCATTTTCTTCATAAGTTTTAGAAACAATTTTTTCTGCTTTAATCACTTCGTCCGGATTTGAAGAAAAAGCTCGAACACCGATGATTGGGTTATTCGGATTTGTATTTGTATCAATACAAGGTGCAAAATTCAAGTTTATTCCGTAAGATTTTAGTTCTTTAGAAATTTCTTCTGTCTGTGATTTTAAAAATTTTTCACCTTTTTCAAACGCAAATTTTGCGGACAGATATTTTTTCCCATTGTGAATATTTTCCGTTCTTTCTACTCTTCCGCCCTCTTGGTCAATTGATAGGAATGGAGGAATTTTTGAAATCAATTTGATATCATCAATAAGTGATTTGAATTGAGTTTTAGTTTGAATATCTTTTGAGAAAAAGATTATTCCACCTAAACCCTCTTTCAATAGTTCTTTGTAATATCCGCCATCTGTTCCGAGAATGAACATTTGATAAAGTTTTTCTTTTAATGTCACAGACATTTTATTTTCTATCCCTCATAAACTAAATCTAGTAAAGGCAACATTTCTAGCAACTCACCTGTAGAAATTACTTCTTGAATTTTTGCGTGAATTTTTTCTAAACTTGCTTCGTCCGGAATTTTAAAACCTGATGGAAGTTTTACGTCACCTGTTGTTTTAGTGTTTACAAAACTAAAGTTTAGAGTCAGAAATTCTTTGTACAATTCAAGAATCTTGAGATATTGAGGATTGATTTGATAATCTTGCCCAAGATAATATTTTGCATCTTTTTTAATTTGAGTGAAAAAGTTTATTGAATAATCTACTTCTTCAACTGTTTCAGCTTCTTCATAAGTTCCGCCTAAACATGGATTCCCTTCGATTGCAATATTATCGCCCAAAGATTTAATATAAACCGCCCAAAGCAAACTTCCCAAACAAAATCCGACATTGTTGTTTGCCATTTTTAAGATTTGCGGATACGTCATTTTGAATTTCATTTTCCTTTGTCCAAGATTTTTGAACTGATTAATTTGAGTATAAAGATATTCAACTCCGATAGATAGAATTGTTGTATGTTGGGCATACCCGGGGTCGAATAATACTGAATTAACTTGTGTTTGTGTCATTTTAATTATACCTCTGATTTTTTACTTTTCTTTTTTAATACTTTGTTTTGATACTTTGTATCATACTGAAATTTTGTTCCATTGACAAAACTTTTAACCACGCCGTTTGCAAAAGTTCCTCTTGCAGACCAATACGAAGTGTGTGCAAATAATGCTGAACGTCTGGACCAAACACTTGAATGGTCATAAATAACACCTGTCGGGTTATTTAATTCAAAACCTAATCTTTCTTCAATCTGGCTGTTTGTAAGATTTCTGCTTGATGGAAATCCGAGTGGGTCTTCCCTAAAGTTCACGGTCAAGAAGTAAACTCCATTTTCAAGCACATATTTTACTAAATATTTGTTATAGAAATTGAAATCATAATTTGGGTCCGCCATATCTGAATAGAATAGTGGCACAGGACTTGCAAAATTTACAACTCCTCTTACATAACCTTTTGGAGCACAGAATTTGTCTGTTGATTCGTCCATTTTTAAATAATTTTCTTTTAATTTATTAATGTTTTGATTTAAAACTAAGTGTCCGGTATTTGTCAAAACACCTAAATTCCCCTTATCATAAGATATTGCAGAAAGACACGTATCTTTTTGCGGGTGTTCTTGTGCAAATTTTAAAAATTCGTCATCGACATTGAGTGCCTTGAATAAATTTTCTAAATTGATATAAGGCATTTTGTACATCAAATATTGATAAGTAACAAATGAACCCGCAGAATAACCAAACAAAATCACATTTTGACCGTTTTCAGCTTGTTCCTTAACTTCATCATTAAGTTCGTCTAAAATTGGTAACATATTGTGAGTTTTTTGAACCCAAATTGCATCATGCAAAAACTGTGTTAGCAAACTTCTAACCTCGTAAGCAAGGGTTGAACTGTATGCTTTTGAAATATTCAATCTGTCTTTAACAAAGTCTAAATCGGTTTTACTGTTGTAACCCCAGAAAAATATTTGCGGTTTTTCTTCAATAACGAGTGTGTTATCTTTAGACCATTTTTTTATTGTGGAATTCTTTTCAAACTTTTTTTTCATTACGGGGTGTAATTTGTTAACCCCACGGATATACCAATCTTTCATCTTAGTGTCGTTATTATTTGAACCGTTGATATAAAGAAATGTCAAATTCGTATCTTGCGCCGGAACAACAAGCTGCATAGTCATTACTGTAATTAATGTAAAAATAATCTTTTTCATGTATAAGATTTTAGCACAAAATGAATAATATTTATTTTGTGGTTCTTAGTATATATCTTCCGGTGGCTGTTGTCGGTTCAACTATTCCATCGTGATATCTTACAGGAAAAATATCTGTCATGTGTGCGCTATCATTTTTCACTACACAATCATTAACAGCCAAAGAATTTGTTCCGGAAGAACAAGAAACCTCTTTATTAGGGAAATTTGTTCCTTTAAAACAATTGATTTATTTTGATTAGTTTTGATTGTTATGTTATTCTCTGTTTATGAAAGATTTTTTGATTGGACTGTTAGATTGGATTTACAAGAAAAAATGTTATTTTTGCAGAAGTTCTAAAGAATCTGTAAAAATGTGCTCTTCCTGTTATGACGAATTGGATTTTCTTCCGGTTAAAGTCAATCGAAAATTCAATGACGTAAATATTTACTGTGCCGGTGTTTATTCAAAAAATCTTCAAAAACTTATTCGAGGTCTGAAATATCATGGTCAAAGAGATTTAGCTTATTATTTGGCAAAATTTATGTTTGAATATTGGGGACGGCTTGATTTGAGCGGAGAATATCAGATTGTACCTGTTCCGATTTATCCTAAACGAAAGAAAAAAAGAAAATATAACCACATGGATTTGGTAGCTCAAGAGCTTTCTCAAATGACAGGTTTTCCTGTGAATTCGGATTTAATCAAAAGGGTTAAGGATACAAAACCTCAATATAAATTGAACAAAGCCCAAAGAATGCAGAATTTGTCAGATGCTTTTAAGGTTGATAAATCGAAATTTATTGAGACGAAGAAACTTCTTTTGATAGATGATATTTGTACAACCGGTTCGACTTTTGAAGAGATGGTAAAAGCCTTTAATAATGTTGGTATTTATGATATAGTTTGTTTTGCAGCAACTACCCCGTGGGAATAAAATAATGATTA
>JBNMKP010000085.1:0-6582 GCA_050874405.1 bacterium | reverse complement strand
CAATATAGATATGAAAGAAATCATATATTACTATACTGTGGATAATGTTTGCCCTTATCTAGATTGGTTTAGCGAACTTGATACTTCTATTCAAGTTAGAGTGAACAAGCAAGTTAAAAAGCTGAAAAATGGAATATATGGTGACCATAAACCTTTACAAAAATCTGAATTATCAGAAATCCGTATGGATTTTGGGAAAGGATATCGAATTTATTATTATGATTTAGATGCCCAAATAGTGTTATTTGTCGCAGGCAGTGAAAAGAAGGACCAAAAGAAAGTTATACAAAAAGCAAATCAATATTTTAATGATTATAAAGAAAGGACATTTGATAATGACTCTAACACCTAAACAAAAAGCATATATAGACAAAGCTCCAAAGTTTGATGAACATTTTTCGGAGAGTTTTAAAAATCCAGAATATGTACAAGCATGGTTAGAAGATTCATTGACAACCTTTTTAAATACGGGAGATGTTGATGAATTTATTGAATGTTTGGTTGATGTTGTCAAAAATAGTAAACGGGGTGAAATAACTCGTATTGCACAAAAAGCTGGGATTAACCGTTCAAATTTGTATGATATTATGAATGGTAATGTAACCCCTCGTATAGATACGGCATTTAAACTTATTAGAGGTTTAGGTTATAAGTATGATATAAAGCTAAAATTAGCATAGCTTATTTTAAGTATTTTTATAAATTTAATAATTTTACTTTTTTATTTCCTCTCAATGTTGATGGTATTAAAGTGAAACTCTAAAAATTTGTTTGTTTAGCTTCTTTGCTTAAGACTTTTTGACCGTCTTTTAGATTGTCATTATAATTGACTACAATTTTATCTTTTTCACTTAAACCTTTTGTTATCTCAACAACATCACCAAAGTCTTTCCCGATTTCAACTTTTTTAAAGTGTAAAATATTATTATCATCAACTGTTAATACTCGTGAGCCGTTTTCATCAGTTATAATTGCAGAATTTTTAACCAAAAGCATTTTATTTTTTGTTTCAAAAGGAATAATTGTTTTTACATATTGACCGGCAAATAGTTTTAAATCTTTGTTTTCAACCGTTATTTCCGCTTTCATTGTTCTTGTTGTTGCGTCAAATGATTTTGAAAGTTTTGATAATGTCCCGATATAAATTTTGTCCGGTTCTTCTGGCACAAAGAATTTTACTTTTTGATTAAGTTTAACTCTATCAATATAACTTTGCGGAATATCTATTCTCAATCTTAATTTGTCTATTTGAGAAATTTCAAATAGCAAAGTGCTTGTAGTACTACCGCCTGCGACAACATTTGCTCCAGAATCTAAATTATATTTTGTAATTACTCCAGAAAAAGGTGCTTTTATATACTCATAATTTTGCATTGAATTTGCTCGTTTCAAACTTGCTAAAGCTATTTTATATTCCATTTGAGCTGTTTGATAATCTGTTTCTTTAATTTGCATTTCTTGTGGTGAAATAGCCCCATCTTTAAATGCCTTTTGGTATCTTGTATAAGTGTCGTGAGCTAGGGTTTGTCTATATTGAGCTTCTGTTAGTGATTTTTGAGCCATTGTTTTGTCGCTATCAATTAGCGGTGCTGAAATTATTGCTAACATCTCTCCTTGTTTTACGTTGTCGCCGATATTAACAAATCTTTTTTCTAAAATCCCATCAATTTTTGAATAAATTTCTGAATTATAATACGGTTTCAATTCTCCACTCAATTGAATATCAGGAATTTTGTTATCATAAGTGACATTTTCATAGTATGCCGTGAAAGGTTGTGAATCAGTATGTAATGTTTTTACAAATCGCCAAGCCTTTGGGATTGTACCAAGGATAAGTAATATAGTTATTAACAAAATTATTTTATTTTTCATTTGTTTTCTCCGTATTCAAAAGTTTAAACATAGTAGGAACAACAAAAAGTGTTGCAAATAATGCACAAATAAGTCCGCCAATTACGGCTTTACCAAGTGGAGCGTTTTGAGCTCCTCCTTCACCTATTCCTAGTGCCATTGGCAACATTCCTAAAAGCATAGCTGTTGTTGTCATAAGTATTGGTCTAAATCTTGTTACACCTGCACTAATTGCCGAATCAAATCCATCTTTTGAAATTTTGTATTCTTGTGTAGCAAAAGATGTTAACAAAATTGAATTAGCGCAAGAAACCCCAACTGCCATAATCATTCCCATCAAAGCTGGGACACAAAAAGTGGAATCAGTTATGTATAAAATAAACACAACACCGCAAATTGCAATTGGGATTGGAAGTAATACCAAAAATCCATCTTTAAATGATTGATAGTTTATAACGGCAAGTAAATATACTAAAACACAAGCGAGCAATATTCCACCAAACAACATTACAAATGTATTATTCATTGTTTTAGCTTGTCCGTAAATATCAATGAATGTACCACGTGGCGCTTGTTTTTGATATTTCTTGCAAATTGAATTTATTGCATTATAAGTTGAACCCAAATCTCTATCTTGAACATTCAAGAAAATATCATAGGTTGGCAAAATATTATAATGACTAATTACGTTTGTTGTTTTACCAATTTGATATTGGCTTAAATTAGTAAGTTTTATAGGTGTCCCATCATTATTAGATACCGGTAAATTTAAGACATCTGAAACATTTTCAAATCTATAAGGAGGAACTCTTACTGCTAGAGAATAATTCACTCCTGTTTTATTATTAACCCAATAGCTTGGAGTTGTTTGGGTACTTGAATCAAGTGAGGTTAAAATGTTTCTTGCTACGTAATCTTGGTTTACCCCCATTTGATTTGAGCGAACTCTATCAATGTTCAAATCAAGACTTGGAACGTCAATATTTTGATGAATATGTGCATCTTTTATTCCTCGGACATTTTTAACTTTGTTGAGAATTTCTTCTGCAATTTTGTAATTTTCATCAAGACTTTTCCCAGAAATTTTTATATCTACAGGAGATGCTAAACCAAAGTTTAAGATTTTACTTATTATATCGGCATCTTGGAAAAAGAAAATATAATCTGGATATTGATTATTTAAAACGGTTCTCATTTTTTCAATATATTTTTTAGTAGATTTGTGGTTTTTGTTCAACGTTATTAAAATTTCGCCATCACTAACTCCAATTGTTGAATTATCCATAAAGGCTCTGTTGATTCCTCCATTTGGTAATCCAATTTTATCCAACATCGCATTTATTTCTTTTTCTGGAATAACATCTTTTATTGTCATTTCAATTTGTGAAAAAGCTTTAGCTGTATCTTCTAATCGAGTTCCTTGTTTTACGTAAACGTGTAATCTGATTTCTCCTGTATCAACACTTGGGAAAAAGTTACTTCCAACAATTGGGAATAACATTAAAGCTAATAAAACAATTCCTCCATAAATCGTAAAAACTTTTTTAGGATTATTCACAGATAACATCAAAAAGTTTTTGTATTTATTTCTGAAATTTTCAAAAAAGCTATTTACATTGTTATGTAATTTTTCAAGATATTCAAGTTTTTTAGTTTTTATCGTTAAAAATTTTGCGGCTAGAACAGGAACAAGGGTATTTGAAAAATAATAAGAAGCGAGCATTGAAAATATAATTGCGATTGCCATTGGTTCAAATAGAGATTTTACAAATCCTGACATTAAAAATATTGGTAAAAATACACAACATATTGAAATAGTTGAGAAAAATGCCGGAGTTGCAACTTCTGATGCGGAATGTAAAATTACATCTTTAATTTCCATATTGGGTTTTAAATTTCTCAAAATATTTTCAATAACAACGGTGGCATCATCAACAAGCATACCGATAGCTAGCCCCAAACCTCCCAGTGTCATCATATTTAAGGTTTGCCCTGTGCAATATAAAACAATAATTGAAAATATAATTGATAATGGAATTGATATTGTTACAATTGAAGCCGCAGAAATATTCCCTAAAAATAACAATATCATTAAAGAGGTTAAAACTACTGCCAAAACTCCAGAGAAGAACATGTCATGAATAGATGTTTTGACAAAAACTGATTGGTCAAAAATTTGTTTTACGTCAACTTCTTTTGGTATTGTCTGTAGAATTTTAGGAAGCATTTTTCTTAGATTTGCTACAACATCAAGTGTTGAAGCTTCCTCGGTTTTAAAAATAGAAATAAGAGATGCATTACTATTATTTTCTCGTACTATATTTGTTGGGACTTCATAACCTTCGTGAACTAAGCCTAAATCTCTAATATAAGTAGTTATTCCATTTCTAACTTTAACTGGAAACGAATTAATTTCATCTAAATCGTCTGGAGAATTGTTCATTGTCACATAATAATCATTTTGTCCAATTTTAACCGAACCTGCTGGCAAGATTACATTTTGATTAGTTATTGCATTAACAACATCTATTGAGCTTAGCCCAAATGTTTCAAGATTTTGTGGGTTTAAGTCTATAACAATCTCTTTTGATTTCCCTCCAATTGGCATTGGAACTTGTGCACCTTTGATTATTGCTAGTTGGCTTTTCAAGTGGTTTTGAGCAATATCGGTTACATCTTCCATTGACAATGACTTTGAGGACATTACAAGTTGAACAACAGGAACTGTTGATGGAGTATATTTCAAAACTTCTGGAGGAGTTGCTCTTGGTGGTAGAATTCTCAAAATAGTTTGTGATGCTGCATTGATTTGAGTAATTGCAGTATCAATATCGGCTCCTTGTTGTAAAAATATTTTGATTACTGCCACTCCATACAAAGATTGAGATTCTGTGTGTTCAATATTGCTAACTGTAGATGTATAGTTTCTTTCTGCAATTGTAACTATTCTTTTTTCCATATCAGACGCACTAATACCGTTATAAGTCCAAACAACAGAAATTACAGGACTATCAATTGATGGTAAAATATCTGTTTTTATTCTGAATAATGTAACTAATCCCAAAAATAAAATAATTAGTGGTATTACGATAAATGTTATTGGATTTTTTAGTGCATATTCAATTAGTTTTTTCAATTTATAATTCTCCCCAAACTTTTATTTAAGTTTGCAAAATCAACTAGAACCTTACTTGTATAAATCTTTAAATATTTTGAATTTATATAAACTTGTCTATCTGCATCAAGATAGTCAATTCTGCTGGATATTCCACTATTGAACCTTGATAGTGTTATTTTTCTATATTCTATAGAGTCCGCTAAAATATTTTGATATTGCAAATATGATTTATAATCATTTTCAAAAGTTGTAAGAATATCTTGTGTTTCTTTTATAGAATTTAGCAAGACAGAATAGTAATTGTGTAATTTTTCTTTCAAAACTTGTTTGTTATAATTAAGGTTTGCTTTTTTGTATCCGCCAGTATAAGGGTCTGCGACAACTTGTCCTCCAAATTGATAAATTCTTGAATACCAATTAAACAAATCAGAAAAACTAAGAGTTGATAAACCGATTAGTTCATTAAGATAAACAGATGGTAAAAATTCTCTTTGCGCAACTTTGACGTCTATATGTGCTTTATCTAGTTCAGATTTTGCAATCAACACATCTGGACGTGTAAACATTAATAATTCTGTATTGTTTAAAGTTATACTTTGCGGAATTTTTAAATTTGAAATTTCAGAATGTGTTAAATTATTTTTCGGAACTTCTCCCATTAAAACATAAATTTGATGAGTAAAAATTCCTTGTTGGGTCTTGTATTGGTTCAATTCTTCTACTGTTTGAGAATATTCATTTTTTGTCAAATAGATATCATCAAAACTTATAATTCCATTTTTGTACAAAGAGTTTTTTAGTTTGATAGTTTCTTCTAAATTAGATATTCGTTGTTGAGTGTTTTGAATAAGATAATCCGTTAAAATTAAATTGTAATAAGATACTGACAAATCATTGATAACGGTTAATTTCGCCATATTCAATTCTTGTTCTTTTGCATAAATATCTAGCTTTGAAGATTGATACTTCAAAGAATTTTTACCCCAAATATCAAGTTCCCAATTTAATTGAACAGGTAAATTATAATATCCTGTTGAGGTGTAATTGCCGGAACTTGTTGACATGTTTCGCTGTGTATTTGTTTGGGGCGAAATGCTGACAAAAGGTAAACGGGCAGAGTTGACCTCTTTGGCAAGGTTTTGATATTGTGCAATTCTATCTTTAGCTATTTTTAGGGAATAGTTGGAATCTATGGCTTTTGATATATATTCTTTCAAAAATTCGTCATTATAAATATAATCTGACGTAGTAGAAGTTTCTGCAACATTAAAGCAAATTGAAGTTTTTGCAGAATACCAATTATTGAAATCCGCAGGTAACGGTTCATTAATCGCATTTGCAGAGGTCATTGAACATAAAAGTATAAAAATCAACCATAATTTCTTCATAATAACATTTCAACATGGAAATGTTAGTTTTATGTTTGGAAAATAATATATTTGAATAAAACAAGTAAATATAACAAAAGAGCCATTAAAGGCTCTTTTAAAAATTTACACCAGTGTTGATGGTAGTAGAACATTTAAAACCTGCTAATAATTTTAAGGTATTCTTTTTGTGATTCTAAAACCATCTCTGAAATGAAATTGATAAAATCTGTATTATTACCTTTG
>JBNMKP010000084.1:0-6706 GCA_050874405.1 bacterium | reverse complement strand
GTATATTATAATATACAATATTGTATTTTACAATACTATTTATTGAATACTGTAATCTTATATGATTAAAGAATGGAATATAAAGATTTGTGTGTAAAATTTGGAAATAAGTTGAAATATTACCGTTTGATGCGTGGTTATACGCAAGAAAAGCTTGCGGAAAAACTCGGTGTTGATTCGCATTACATTAGCGACATTGAATGCGGAACAAGAAATATCACATTTAAAACCCTATACAAAATTATGACCGCAATTGAGGTTGAACCGAACAAATTGTTCACATTTGATTAATATTTTGCACATGTTTTCTGTTTTAGCTATTATGGTAAAAAAGATTAGGAGTAGGTTAAAATGGAAAATAATAACAAACCGGTTGTTGCTTTAATTTCTAAACCGGATAATATGTTGAAAACAATTTATACAGCTTGCAGAACTTGTTATAGCGCTGATACCCCTATTAACATTTATGAAAATGCAACTGATGAAGAAAAAATGTTAAAACTCATAAAACGAGTAATTGGCTCTGGTCATTATTCTACAATTGAACATATTCAAGTATCTTTTGCAATTTCAAATGTATCCAGAGCATGCACTCATCAACTTGTAAGACACAGACACATGTCTTTTTCTCAAAAATCTCAACGTTATGTCAAAGAAAAAGGACAATTTGACTATATAATTCCACCAACCATTGATAAAAATCCGGAATTACGAAAAAAATTTATTGATTTCATGGGCAAAATTTCTGACCAATATCAAGAGTTTGTAGAAGCAGGAATTCCTGCAGAAGATGCACGATTTGTGATGCCAAATGCTGCTGCTAGTTCACTTGTTGCAAGTTTGAATTTGCGTGAACTTATTCACCTTGCGAATTTGAGATTATGCACAAGAGCGCAATATGAAATCAGATGCCTTGTAAAAGGTATGTGTGATGCATTAATTGAAAAAGAACCTTGGTTAAAAGAATACCTTGTTCCAAAATGTGAAAGATTTGGTTTCTGCGATGAAGACAAATCTTGTGGCAGAAAAATTACAAAAGCAGAATTATTAAGTAAAGCTAACGCTTAACAAGAAAGGTTGAAATGAAAGCATTAATTCAAAGAGTTAAAAGAGCTTCTGTAACAATTGATGGAAAACTTCACTCTCAAATTGGGCATGGCTTGTTAGTTTTGCTCGGAGTCGTAAAAGGCGATGAAAAATTAAATGCAGATAAATTAGCGGAAAAACTTGTTCATTTGAGAATTTTTGAAGACGAAAATGAAAAAATGAACAAATCCTTGCTTGACGAAAAAGGAGAAATGCTCATAGTTTCACAATTCACGCTATGTGGAGATTGCAAAAAAGGAACTCGCCCAAGCTTTGACAAATCAGCTCCTCCTGAAATCGCAAATAACTTATACGAATATTTTATCTCCAAAGTTAAAGAGTATGAAGTACCCGTTCAAACAGGTGTTTTTGGCGCTATGATGGACGTTGAGCTTATTAATGACGGACCTGTTACTTTCATGGTTGAAAAATAGTTTTTCCATGATACTTGTCAATATTTAATTTCTGTGTTAAAATATACCTATAAGTTAGAATTTTTATTTTAAATCGATTTATATTGTGAGGATATTACCTTAAATTTATTTTATTATGAGTTATTTTTTATTAATTAAGAGGCTTTTATTATGTATGTAAACAAGTGCATTAAGTGCGGTCGTGAGTTTGAAACAAAAAACCCTAAAAGAGTAATTTGTCCAGATTGTTTATATCCGGATAAGAAGATGATGGTTAATTCTACAGAAGCAGCTCCAACTACTTCTAGTCAAACATCTCAACCATCTGAACACACCCCAAGTTATTCAACCGAGGAAAAACCACAATTCTACAGCAGTTATTCAAGTGGCGGAGAAGAGAATCCAAGACCGTATAACAGACCTCAAAGAAACTACAACCAAGGTGGTTACAACAACAGACCGCAAAATGGTTATAACAACAATTATAATAGAGATAATCGTCAGGGTGGTTACAATAACAACCGTCAAGGCGGATATAACAGAGATAACAGACAAGGCTCTTACAACAATAATAGACAAGGTGGTTATAACAACAACTATAATAGAGATAATCGCCAAGGCGGTTACAATAATAACAGACCTTATAACAACAATAGAGCAGGTGGTTTCCAACAAAGAAGACCTCAAAACAACAGATTTAACAACAATCGCCGTCCGATGAATAATCGTAACAAGGCTCCAAAACAGTTGTTGGTAAGTAGAGAACAACTAGAACAAATTGAATTGTTGTACAAGTTGATGTTACCTCTTCCAAATCCTGATGCTCATGAAGTTATCGGAGAAAAAATCGGTTTGGAACCAAGAAAAGTATTTTTCGGTATAAATCTTGTAAGACAAAAAATGATGTTACCGAAATTACCGTTCCCTAAACGTAAGTTGGCGATTACTCCGGATCAATTGAATGCAATTAAAATGTTATATGAACCGTTGTTGCCATTGCCTCCAATCGGTTGTCACAAAATTATTGCAGCTCAATTAAAAATGGACGAATGGAGAGTTCACGTTGGTATTGGCTTAGTTCGAGCTCAAATGGGCTTGGAACGTTGGAATCAAGACAGACCTGATGCTCCGGAAGAATTCAAAAAACAAAAAGCTGAAGCAGTAGAAGAAAAGCCAAAAGCTAAAAAATCAACTAAGAAAGCTGAAAAGGTTGAAGAAGCACCTGCTGAAATAGAACCTAGTGCAGAAGTTGAAGAAGCTCCAAAGAAAAAACGTGGAAGAAAACCTAAAAAAGAAGTTGAAGAGACTACTGAAGAATAAACAATGACTAAATATATTTCAGTTGGTAAAATCTTAAATTTTCACGGAATTCAAGGCGAAGCACGAGTTGGATATTCAAAAAATCAACAAGATTTTTTCTTATCTTTAGATAAAGTTTTTGTCAAAAAAGATAATGAATATCTTCCTCTTAATATTGTTTCAGTTCGACCAAACAAAAATGTTTTGATTGTTCGGTTTGAGGGAATTAACTCAATCAATGATATTATTCCTTACAAAGGAAGTCTTTTGTTTGTCGAAGAAACTGTTGTCAGAGAATCTTTGGACGAAGACGAATTCTTGATAGATGAACTTGTAGGTCTGAATGTCTATGACAACGATAATGGTGATAAATTAGGCTTTGTCATTGGGGTATCAAATAATGGTGCAAGTGACCTGATTTCTATTAAAACAAATTCTAAAAAAGTTTGTTTGGTTCCGTTTGTGAAAGCAATTGTGCCTGTTGTAGATATCAAAAATAAAAAAATTATGATAAATAATCTTGAGGGATTGTTAGAATGAATTTTGATGTATTAACATTGTTTCCGGAAATAATAAATTCTTATTGCGATGTTAGTATAATGAAACGGGCAAAAGAGAATGGTGTTTTTGAAGTAAATGCCGTAAATCCTCGTGATTTCACTCTAGACAAGCATAAAAAAGTTGATGACACTCCTTATGGTGGTGGCGCGGGAATGGTTTTAGCTCCACAGCCTTATATTGACGCTTATGATAGTATTGAAAAACTTGAAAATTCAATAACTGTAATGCTTTCCCCACAAGGAGAACCATTGAGCGAAAAGTTAGTACTAGATTTAGCTCAAAAAGACCAAATCATAATGCTTTGCGGACATTATGAAGGATTTGATGAACGAATCAGAGAGATAATTAAACCCAAAGAAATTTCCATTGGAGATTTTGTTTTAACCGGCGGAGAACTTCCTGCGTTGTGTTTAATTGATGCGGTTAGCCGTAAGCTAGATGGAACATTAGGAAAAATTGAATCAGCAGAAGAAGACAGTTTTTCAAACGGATTACTTGAATATCCGCAATACACCAAACCTCGAGATTTTAGAGGATACAAAGTTCCGGAAGTATTATTAAACGGAAATCACAAAGATATTAACGAATTCAGGCTTCAACAACAAATAGAGCGGACAAAACTTCGCCGCCCCGATTTGTATGAAAAATATATTAAAGGATTTCAGGATTAAACACCTTT
The DNA here is from genome assembly GCA_050874405.1 of bacterium. Taxonomy (GTDB): domain Bacteria; phylum Cyanobacteriota; class Vampirovibrionia; order Gastranaerophilales; family Gastranaerophilaceae; genus Zag111. The sequence goes on along the minus strand of JBNMKP010000084.1, from coordinate 2,668 downwards.
ATCTAAGCCTTTTGGAGTTCCCATTCCAAAGAAATCTTTGATAAATTTACCAAGTGCATAAGCACCTAAACTGCCTGCACAAATTCCACCTGAGATTTTACCCCCAAGTAATGCTCCAACACTTAAACCTAAAGGTACAACATGGTTAACTAGCATTGATGTAAAGCCTTGAATATAGCCAATTCCTGAATTGAAAAATCTTCTCCAACCTTGGTCTAATTCCATTTGGAATGATGCATTTTTGACATTATCACTAACTTTGCTCATATCAGTTGAGTACATTGAATTGTTCAAGTAAAATGCTGCAGCATCTGCATCTTTTTCACTTGAATAAAGATCAGCTTGCATTTTCCCGATATAGTGAGAATCATAGCCCACATAACCAAGCCCAGCAAGACCAATAGCCTTTGTTGCTATGCTAACCGGATTTGTCGGAATTACGTTTTTTATTGTACCAATAATACTCATAATTATGCCTTACTACTTTCTTTTTTGTCGTCTTTTTTAGTTTCTGTGGTTGTTGTAGTTGTGGTTTCTTTAGTTTCTTTCTTTTCCGGTTTCTTTTCTTTTACCGGAACTTCTTTTTCTACTTGTTTGCCTGACATTTGAAGTAGAATTTTGCTTGCGTCTATTGCATCTTGTCCGTAACCGTCTTTTGATTGTTGCATTTGTTTAAGTACTCCTGCAGTATAATCATCACCGGTTACAATTCTTGATTCAAGTGCTGATAATGCTAACAATCTGATTTCTTCTGCCGGATCTTGAAGCATTTTATTAACTAAAGCGGTTAAAGCTTTGTCATCTTTTCTTGATTCATCTTCTTCTAATCTAGCATAAACTTCTTTTGCAGCGTTCAATCTAATATCTTTTTCTTGACTGTCTAAATAGTTTTCAAGATTTTTGATATATGTATCTGTTAATTCAACAACTTTTTTCTTTTCTGTTTTCTTTTTGTCGTCAGATTTTTCGGTTGTTGTAGTTTTTGTGTCGGAAGTTTTATCATTTCCGTCTTTGTCACCGGTTGTTCCTTCTGCTTTTTTGTTTGCATCAGTACCGGCCGCGGCAGCTCCTGCAGCATTAGCACCATTTTCGGAATTTTTATTTGCATCATCAGTTGATGAAGTATTTCCATTTTGTCCGTTTACATTATTGCCATTTGCGTTATTACCACCTACAGCATTTGCACCGTTTTTATTTGCATCATTCCCAGAAGCACTTGCGCTATCTGTTCCGTTACCAGAATTTACATTATTACCTGAGCCATTTGTATTGCCTGATTGATTTCCATCAACTCCATAGTTTGCGCCATTTACACCTGTTTGATTTTGCCCTGATTGGTTTTGAGTCGGAAGAGGCATGTTCGGATAATAAACACCATTTGGTCCATATTGTCCTGTGTAATATTCAGGTGGATAACAACCGTTTGCCATTGGTTGTTGATATGGATTTCCATTACCAAATCCATTACCGTTTTCAGGACCGACTTTTGGATTGTATATTTGAATATTTACAGCAGAAGCAGATGCTGTTGGAATACTTTGTTGTTGTGGATATTGCGCATATTGAGGTGCACAATATTGTGGATTATATTGTGGTTGAACAGGAACATTTGCAACTTGTGGTTGGCAAACCGGTATTTGTTGAACTACCGGAGGTTGTTGATATTGAGGTTGAGGCGCAACAGTTTGTTGTGGTTGCGTACAACAATTACAATTTCCTGTATATGTTTTTGGAATTTGTCCTACATTTTGATTACTAACTTGCATGTTACAATAACCCCTATTTCTACCTATTATAATAAAGTATTTTAGGGAAAGTTTTTTGCTTGTTTTGTAAAGTTATATTAACTAATATCCTAGTTTTGCAAGTTTTACTTTGTAGAAATCAACATTGATATTCAAGTTTATTCCAATATTTAATAACAACTTTATGAATTTAATATCTTTTTCTCTTGGCTCTTTAGAATTGTTTTCTATGATATCACCAATTCTATGGTAAATCTTGTTGTAGTAAACATTTTGAGCTTCTGAAATATCAATTTGCAAATCTAATTTTGAAATTATATCAAACAATTCTACAACAGCATCTGCTTGTTGAGGTTCAAAACTCTTAGTAAGTCTGTTCAAGTTTGTAATAATTCTCTTTGCAAAAATTTTATTTGATGGAGTTTTATCAATATCAATATTCATTTTCTTCGCTTCATAATTAATATCGGTAATTTGTTGAATAACAGATGGCTCAACAAATCCGTCACTATGAGCAAGCAAATCATTATATCTGTGACTTAGTGCGTAAGCTGCAGATATTTTGAATTCTTTAGGAATTTCAAGTCCTAAATTTTGCATGTGATAAATTGAATCTTTGCCTTGGTCAAACATTTCCTTGTATGTATTACCAAATTTTTCAAGTTGGTCTTTCAACAATATTTGCAAGATTTTCTTTCTTTCTTCTATAAAGATATCTTTCAATGTGAAATATTCAGTACCAAAGTTTTCATCTAAAGCTCTTATGATTTCTGTTAGAGGAGAAAGCATAAATGTTTTGAACAAATTAGATTTTAGTTTGTTAAATTCATCACCAGTTGAGAATTGTTTAATCGCACAATGGAAATCTCCACCTGAATATTGCATCAAGGCAAATACAAGATTTGCTTTTTGCAATGTAGCCT
>JBNMKP010000083.1:0-6829 GCA_050874405.1 bacterium | reverse complement strand
TTTATTTTAGTGTTTTCATACAAGCAACAAGGAGTGTGGTGTATGCTAAAAGTAGGTTTTAATCCATCAGTAAGTTTTAGAGCAGGGGAAGATATCCAACCTGAAGCAAAAAAAGATGTTACAACAGAGGGTATTAAAGAACCAATTACTGATTGTTTTGAAAATTCAATGGAAGAGGCGGCTCAAAATTTACCGGAAATGAAAAAGCCAAAGACTTTAAGGGATGGAGCTGCAAATGTTTGGAAATTCTTCACTGTAGCTAATCAAATGGCAAACTCTGCATTAAAGGGATTGTTCTATGGTGCAGTGACTGGAGCGGCTTTCTTATCTGGTTCTTGGTTATTCAAGTCTTTACCTAATGCATTCAAAAAAGAGGGTCCTACATTAAAGAATACTTTAATTCACCCGCTAAAAAATATCGGTAAATCTGGTAAAATTCTTGCAGGAGTAGCAGCAGGTGCTGTTTTGGCATATCAATTGATTGCAGGTAAGCTTGAAGCTAATCAAAAAACTGCAGTTATTGATCACAAATTAAAAGTTGGGCATAGGGACGTATAAAAAATAATTTTTATGCCAACTCAAGATAATTTTTCAAAGACTCAAGGGAACGTTTTGACATAAGTTCGCCCTTGAGTTTTTTGTTTTTGCGTTCTTTTTTCGGGAGCTCAACAGGCGGAACAATTCCCCAGTTTGAATTTATTGGCTGAAAATTTGTGTGTTCCGGATTTGTGATGTAATGAGTCAATGCACCTAACATTGTATCTTGTGGAAGTTCAAGTAATGGTTCGTTGTTTAATAATTTAGCCATATTTATTCCGCACAACAAACCTGATGCAATTGATTCTGTATAACCTTCTGTTCCTGTAATTTGCCCTGCGAAGAACAAATCTTTTCTTTCTCTTGTTTGAAGAGTCGGATTTAGAAGGGTTGGTGAATTTATAAATGTATTTCTGTGCATTACACCATATCTTACGATATTTACATTTTCAAGTCCTGGGATAGATTGAAGTAATTCTTTTTGTGCACCCCATTTCAAATTAGTTTGAAATCCAACAAGGTTGAATAACGTTTTTGCAGAATTGTCTTGACGAAGTTGAACAACTGCATAATTCTTTTCTCCCGTTCTTTTATCAATTAATCCTACAGGTTTCATTGGGCCAAAGCGTAGGGTATCAACACCACGAGAAGCTAAAACTTCTATCGGTAGACAACTTTCAAAGAATTTTGCCCCTTTTTCAAAATCGTGTTGCTCAATTTTGGGAGCATGGGTTAAGATGTCATAAAACTTTTCATATTGTTCTTTATTCATTGGACAATTTATATAAGAAGCCTCGCCTTTATCATAACGGCTTGCCCAGAATGCAATATCAAAATTTATACTGTCAATTTCAACAATCGGTGCTATTGCATCAAAAAAGTGTAAGTATTCACTCTTTGTAAATTTTTTAATTGAATCTGTGAAAGCAGAACTTGTCAAAGGTCCAGATGCAATGATAGTTGGTGTATCCGGAATGTCTGTAACTTCTTCTCTAATTAAATTTATATTAGGATTTTGCTCAATTTTTTTAGTTACTGTTTGAGAAAACTTGTGTCTATCAATAGCTAAAGCATTCCCCGCAGGAACTTGGCATTCTTTTGCAATCTCAATAAGTTCTCCGCCTAAAACTTCCATTTCATGCTTTAGTAGTCCGCTTCCATTTGTTATGTCATAAGAACCTAAACTATTTGAACATACAAATTCTGCACAATTTTCTGTCGTATGAGCGCCGGTAGTTTTTACAGGACGCATCTCATATAAATTTACTTTAATATCTCTTTTTGCAAGTTGCAAAGCTGCTTCTGAACCCGCTAAACCTGCACCAATTACATTCACTTCCATTCTTGTAGTTTAACCAAGAAATAAAACCCTGTCAAATGCTGATAAAATCACGAAATATATACTTTTGTTACGAAATATTATGATTGTAGTAAATATTACTTGCGTAATCAATTAGGATTAAGTATAATAAGTACACTTGTTTTAAACTTTAAGAATTAGTGTACAATGTAAAAGTTTTGAAACATTACCCAAGAAAAAGGCAATTAAACTATAGTAATTGTTTTTTTATAATGTGTAGAAGATTTGGAAATTTTAGTAGGGATCATGTCAGTAAAACCGATAATACCAAGTATAAACTCGAATAATAATAAAGTTCAAATAAAAAATAATTCGTCTTCAAGCAACAATTTACAAAAGAAGAATGTATCATTCAGAGGTGGTTCACCTAATATTATTGTTGGAATGATGGATGCTATTGAGGCTGGTGGTTATCCTGCTTCATTTATTATTCAAGATGGTTTAGGTTTTATCACTCCTCGTGTTGGTAAAGGCTTGGTTCGTGATGCACATGATAAAAAGGACGAGAACGGTAACGTTGTTCTTGGTAAAGATGGTAAACCAGTTCGTCAATTGAATTGGGCTTTAGCTAGAAAAGAATTTTTAAGAGAAATTATCACAGGTCCTAGTGCATTTGTTATACCTCTTGCAATGCTTCATGTGATTAAAAAACACTTCGGTCGTGGTAATAATGTTAAATTGAATTATATTGACGGATTCCAAAAACCGTTTACAGAATTTGCTCAAAATAATACAGATGCAATCAAAAATGGTAAGGCAAATAAAGCAATCTTCTACAAAAAGATTTTCTCAAATGCAATTGAAACTAGCATTAACTCTGTTCTTCCAGATTCTGCAAAAATGACTGCAGATGAAATTACTAAAACAGCAAATGATTTAACTAAAAAACAAATTCAAATTGAAAAAATCAAAGCAGACAAAACTCTTGATAAAAAAGCTAAAAAAGAAGCTTTATCTAAAGTTGGTTCAGTTGTTGATGATTTTATGAAGCTTAAAAAAGGTAAAATTGGTGGTGCTGTTGATGAAATGGCAGTTCAATTTGCTTCTTCTAACGGCAAAGTTAAAACCGGTAGCATTGGCGAAATGGTTAATGCTATGTCAGATTACTTTGATGATGCTGTTAAAAATACACACGAAGAATTGAAAAAAGGTTTAAAATCTGAAAATATTGAAAGTTTTGTTAAAAAATTCACTAATCACAAAATGGGTTCAAGAATTTTAACTAACTTAGGTATTTTTGGTGCCGTTGCAGCATTCTATACTCAAATCCCTAAATTATACAATATGGGATTGAAAGGTAACCCTGCACTCCAAGGTACAGCAGCTGACACATCAAATCCGGCTGCTAATGGTAATGCTCCTGCTGATAAGAATGTTAAAGGTGATAATCCGTCTTTTGGTAAAAAGAATGTGGCATTTACAGGCATGGGTTCATTCTTAGAAAAAGCCGGAGATAAAATTTTCAATAATAAAAATGCAAAAACGGCTTCTGATATTTTTGAACTTAATGGCCCAATTATGTCAGCAAATGCAATGACTACATTGTTATTCGGTTTCTGTATTCCACCTAGACTTGCAAATGCTCAAGATAAATATGATTACGGCGAAATTGTTGTTCGTGATATGACAGCATTTACAGCATTGTTATTCGGTGCAAAAGCTCTATCAAGAGTATTCTCTGACGTATTCTCAAATATTACAGGTTTAGCTCTAAACAAAAAGAATATGGACGGACACAATACTTTGCACAAAGTTATTGATTACTTAAATCCAAACGATACTCACCATAGTGTATTATCTCGCAAACAATTGACATCAAAATATACCCACCTTGAAGATTACAAAGGCGGAGTAAATGGATTTATGGATTTCATTGAGTCAAGCGGTGGAGATGTTAAAAAAGCATTCTCTTGTGATAAGAAAATTCAAGCGAGTGTTGATGAAATTTTAAAATCATTCAATGGCAAATCTTTCAAAGATGCAACTTCAAAAGAAATTAAAGAAGTATTGAAGAAAGCTAATGCTCAAAAAACAGATTCAATTAAAAAATTCTATAATTTATTCCATGAAAATAATGGATTATTAAACAAAGCAAGAACTTGTAATTCTTCATTTGGATTCTTGTCAACAATCGTTCTTGTTCCTGGATTGATTATTTGGCTTACAGATTTCTGTGAAAAAATGACTGAAAAACGTTCTAAAAAAGATTTAGCGGCTGCTGAAAAAACAGGTAATACAGCTCAAATCAATGCCGCAGAAACATATTTAGCTGAACATAATCAACCAACCAAGACTCCATCAATGGCAGGTTTCTTAGGTAGAAAATAATGTAAGAGATAAAATACATAATACAAATGAGACCCTGAAACTAGTTTCAGGGTCTCAGATTTTTGAATTTTTAAACTATTCTATTTATAATCTATGTAATCTTTCCAATAGTTGTTAGAAGTTGTCATTACTCGCCCTCTGGAAGATGTTCCTTTGCCGGTTACTTCGCCTTTTGCATTTTTCTTTTGTGGAGCAATGTTTTCAACGGGTTCATTGAATGGGCACGCATCTACACCGGTACCTGAACCTTTTTCGTATGCATACGTAGTACCGCCATTACAACATTTAGTTCCCTCTCCTGGACACAAGTTATTGTTTGCATAATCTCCATTTGGAGATTCTTTATGGCTTAATCTATCTAAATCACATGGAGCAATTGTTGCACTATAATTATTTGCATTGTTTACACTGTCATTATAATTCCATACGGCCATTTCTTTGGCTGACATAGGTTTGAACGCAAAAATATCTACATTTATCCTATTTGGCGGAGCCATACCATTAATATCAACACAGGCTATATTATTCTCAGCATTGAAAGACCAAATACGTCCTTTCCTATCAAGCCAGATACCATCATTATCGCAAATCATAGTTGTTGTTTTAGGATTACCTTTTAAATCAAACCAAAATGGTCCTTGTGGGCCGTTACCCTCTTTGTATAATCTTTTCATTTCTGTGATGTGAGCACCTGCTGATGATGGGGCACTAATTTGTGTTCCCCCTAAACGGGTCATTAACGTTCTATCCCACGTTTGCCAATTCTTTTGAGCATATTCACCAACATCACCATATTCAATATTCAAACTAGAACCAATTTCTCTAAGTTCGCTATATGTTGAACGGAATTGTTGTTCTAAAACTTTTCCTTTGTAGTTATATGAAAGAGTTGGCATTGTCAAAGCTGCAATACAACCTAACAATCCTAATGTAACCATTATTTCTGCAAGTGTAAATGCAGATTTTTTATTAAATAATTTCAATTAACCAATCCTCATTGACTTACATTTATACACTTATTATATCGTATTTTTTACCCAAAGTCTAGTGTAGATATGCTGAAGAAAATATATTAAGAAATATTGCAGAATATATAAGATTTCAATACAAAATAAGCAATTTTTAAATCTAAAAATACTTTATATAAATGTAAGGGAAATAAAAAAGAGATCAGGGGATAAAAAAATGAGAAACGAATATGAAATGGTAACAGTAGCAGATTATATCAACGGTTTAGATAAAGTAAAATGTGTATCAATCGAAGAAAAAGAAATTGAAAAACAAGTAGAAAAATATTTATTGAATGTACAAAGAGCAAAAACAAATGCAAAAATAGTTGAAGCATTGTTAGCTTAATAAAAAAGTTTAGAGGCAAATAGAAAATAGCAGGCGGAATTGAGATTCTCAATTCCGCCTTGAAGTATGTAATTATAACAAAGAAGATAAGAAGTAATAGAATCGGAAAATAAGTGGATAGTTACATATTGTAATAATAAAGAAGCTTATTAAAAAATATGCTATACTTTAGTTAAATAGCATTATTAGAAAGATTAGGGAACTTATGAAAAAGATTTTAATTGTTGATGATGAACAAGATATCGTTGAAAGTTTAAAATTTGTATTAGAAAATTATGACTATACTTGTTATTGTGCTTATAATGGGGAAGATGGACTTAAGCTCGCAAGAGAAATTAAACCTGATTTGATTATTCTTGACGTTATGATGCCAAGAATAAATGGTTATAAAATAAGTCGTCTTCTAAAATTTGATAAAAAATACAAGGATATTCCTATCTTAATGATTACTGCTCGTTCTCAAGAAGAAGATAAGCTTATCGGGGAAGAAACAGGGGCAGATGAATATATTACTAAACCTTTTGACCTTGATGATGTCGTTAAAACTGTTCAAAAATACTTAAATCCGGAAAACTAAAATGAATATTATTACAAACAAAACACTGGAAACTCTTAAATATGATTTGGTTAGAGAAGGGCTTGTTCAATATGAAGTAGTTGAACAAGCAGAAGAGATTGCTAATGCTCAAAATATAAATATTGGGCAAGCATTGATAAATTCCGGATTTATTACAGAAGAAAAACTTATTAAATTTTTAGAATCCAAGCTTCATACTCCATTTGTGAACCTTGATGATTATCAATTGGATCCGAATTGTTTGAAATATATCAATTATTCTGATGCAAGAAGATATAAAATTATTCCATTATTTAAGATTGAAAACACCCTAACAGTTGCAATGGCAGACCCTCGAGATTTGTTTGCAATTGACAAAATTATGGAAACTGCAGAGTGTGAAATTGATCCGGTTTTATCTTCTGAAGAGAGTATACTCAAGAAAATTGATGAGTTTTATAAAATTGATGTAACTGTTGGGAATATCTCAACAGAAGAAAATTCCGGCTACGATTGGCAAGATGAACTTCACAAAGAAGATTTGAGTGACAACCACATTCAAAAAATTATCCGTGCAATTCTAAAGCAAGCAATCTTAGAGGGTATTCACGAAGTTACTTTTCAAGGTGAAGATGAAGGATTAGGTGTAAACTTCAAAAAACAAGGTGAATTATCAAATAAAGGGATTATCC
>JBNMKP010000082.1:0-6860 GCA_050874405.1 bacterium | reverse complement strand
GTTTGAAAAATCTATCATCGCAAGCTTGATTAAATCTGATGCTGAACCTTGCATAGGTTGATTGATTGCCGCACGTTTTGCGAACTCTCTTATCATTGCATTTGGACTTGAAATTTCCTTTTCAAGGTATCTTTTTCTGCCTAAAACAGTTTCAACATAGCCTTGTTCTTCGACAAGTGCAACCATATTTTCCATATATGATTTTATTTTTGGATAGGTTTCAAAATATTTGTTGATAAAAGTTTCTGCTTCTTCTGCGTTGATACCCAATGCTTTTGCAAGTCCGTATTTACTTTGACCGTAAACGATACCGAAATTTACTGCTTTAGACTTGTAACGCATATCTTTTGTCACTTTTTCAATTGGAACATCAAAAACTTTAGAAGCAGTTAGTGTGTGAACATCAACTCCGGATTTGAAAGCATTGATTAAATGCTCATCTCCTGATACATGCGCCAGCAACCTCAATTCAATTTGAGAGTAATCAGCTGATAAAATCAAATAATTCTCTCTATCTCTTGGCACAAATGCATTTCTAATCTTATTTCCCTCTTCTGTTCTTATCGGAATGTTTTGTAAATTCGGATTAGACGATGACAACCTGCCTGTTGTTGTAACGGTTTGGTTGTAGGTTGTGTGAATTCTGTTGTCCTTTTTATCAACTAGTAATGGCAAAGCCTCTGTATAAGTGGATTTTAATTTGGTGTATTTTCTATAATCCAAAATAAATTTTGCAATGTCATATTCTTCTGCCAGTTGTGTCAAAACTTCAGCACTGGTTGAATTTTTAGACTTTCCACGTTTTTTACGAGCTTTTAATTGTAATTTGTCAAACAGAATTTCCCCAACTTGTTTTGGAGAATTTAAATTGAATACCTCACCTGCAAGGTCATAGATTTTCTGTGCTAATCGGCGTGCTTTTATATCAAATTCCTCTGTCAATGTTTTCAAATAAGCTTCGTCAATTGAAACTCCGATAAATTCCATATCTGCAAGTACTTTTGCCATTGGAAGTTCAATATCACGAAGAATTTTGTATTCTTTTTCATCAAGCGAATTAACCCAGTATTTTGTAAGTTCAAATAAGCTCGAAATAACATCTCCGGTGTAATTTTTTACAAAATCAACGTCATAATCTGAAAATTTCATTTTTTTGTTTTCAGATACCATTGTCGGTAATATATGGTCAATTCTTTCCATGCATTGGATATCAAAAACAGATGACGCATTTGTATCTTTGATATAGCTTGCAAGCATAGTGTCAAAAATCACACCGTCAAGGTTTATGTCAAATGATTTGAAAATATTATATTCGACTTTAACGTCATGTGTCAGTTTTTTTATTTTAGAATTTTCAATGATTGGTTTTAAATTTTCTAAGACAAAATCTAGAGATAATTGATTTTCAAAATTGTGAGAAATCGGGATATAAAAGGCTTCTGTCTTTTCTTCTCCCATATTTATTTTTAATGACTCATCAAATGTAAAATTTTTATTTATCCCAAACGCAATGCCATAAATCGTTGAATTTATTGCATTTTTAACATCTGCCAAAACTCTCAAAGAAATCGTTGTGGCTTTTGACAATTTTTCAACCATATCTTTGAAATCTTGAGAATCAGTAACAAGTTTTGCAATTGACGTGATATTTGTTTTGTTAACTTCTGTTTGTACGGCTTGGGCGAACAATCCCAATTGCCCGTTTGAATTGTCAGTTTGAGGTATTGCCGTATTATTATTTTCATTCGTTAAAGATATATCCTGACCGGATTTATCAAAAGATTTTAAGATAAATTCGATATTTTTTAAGAAGCTATAAAATTGCATACTTCTTAAAAATTCTGTAACTTCAGCGATATTTGGAAGTTCAATATTTGTTTTTTCAAAATCAAAAGGAACATCAACATCTCGAACAATTGTTGCCAGATATTTGCTTAATTCTGCTTGCTCACGTCCATTTTGAATTTTTTCTTTTAGTGATTTCCCTGGAATTTTATCAACAGAATTCAACACATTTTCAACCGTTTGAAATTCAGATAATAGTTTAACGGCTGTTTTTTCACCAATTCCACGAATCCCGGGGATATTATCTGATGTATCGCCTCGCAAAGCCTTGTAGTCAATAACTTGGTTTGGGTAAACACCCAATTTTTCATAAACTTTATCCCAGTTGTATTCAACAAGTTCTCCTTTAGATGGGATAATAGCTTTAACACAACCGTCTTTATCCACGAGTTGGAAAGAATCTTGGTCCCCTGTCAATATCAATACTTTATGCCCAAGTTCGCATGCTCTTTTAGAAATCGTTCCGATTACGTCATCTGCTTCAAAGCCTTCTTTGGTGTAAATTGGTATATTGAAAGCTTTTAACCCCTCATAAATCAAGCCCATTTGAATTCGCATTGGGTCAGGCATCGCCTCTCGATTTGCTTTATATTCTGTATATTTTTCGGTTCTAAAAGTATGGTGAGAAACGTCAAAAGCGACACCAATTGCATCAGGTGCCAACTTTTCATTCTTCAACAAATCAAAAATTGCCTTGAAAAAACCATAAACAGCCCAAGTCGGAGTTCCGTCCTTAGTTTTCATATTCGTTCTTTCTAGCGCATAATATTCACGAAATGCCAAAGCATGTCCGTCAATTAAAATTAAAGTTTTTGACTCTCCCATACACATTCTCCCTTTTATATAATTTTCGCATAAAAAAGAAGTTTTGCAAAACTAATATGATATAATTGCCTTTAAAATTTTGTAAATTTCTTCGACTTTATCCCTATCATCTTTAATATTATTTACAATATTATGTATATCTTCAAGCAATTCAGTTGCCGGTTTTAGGTGCTCGGCATTGAATAATTCTTCTAGCGAAATATCAAGGCAATCAATAATTTTTTGCATAGTTTGAGCGGTCATAAAATTTTTGCCATTTTCGATGCCAATCAATGTATAAGTAGATTTACCTCCAAGAGCAAAAGTATTGGTTGCAATTGGGTTACCTCTTGCAATCGGATTGAGTTATATTCGTGATAAATATTTATATCAAGCCGGACAAATTGACCAAAAATATACTGACATTGCAAAAATGAAAGATGATAAAGAAAAAGTTCTTGCGTAAATAATTAGTAACATAAAAAGACCGTTCAAAATATTTATTTTGAACGGTCTTTTTTAATTTTATATAAATCAATTAAGCAATGATTTCATTTTCTTTTTCAGATTTTGTTGGAAGTTTAACAACTTCGGCATTCTTTCTGTTTTTAACCATATCAGCTGTTACAACGAACTTATCAATATTTTCTTTTGTTGGAACATCGTACATAACATCTAACATAATTTCTTCAACAATAGAACGCAAAGCTCTTGCACCAGTCTTACGTTTGATTGCCTCTTTAGCAATTAAATCAACTGCTTCCGGTTCAAATTCTAAATCAACACCGTCCATTTTTAACAATGCTTGGTATTGTTTGATTACCGCATTTTTAGGTTCAGTTAAAATCATTTTTAAAGTTTTTTCATTCAACTGATCTAATACGGCATAAACCGGAACACGACCGATGAATTCTGGGATTAAACCGAATTTCAACAAGTCCTCTGGTTGCAATTTCTTCAACAACTTAACTGCATTTGCTTCTCTTTCAGCTTGTGACATTGCTGCTTTTGCTCCAAAGCCAACAGAATTGCTTTCTCCAGCTCTTGCATCAACAATTTTTTCCAAGCCTACAAAAGCACCACCAACGATGAACAAGATATTGCTTGTATCAATTTCGATAAATTCTTGATGTGGGCGTTTTCTACCTCCTTGTGGCGGAACATGTGCAACTGTACCCTCAATCATTTTCAACAAAGCTTGTTGAACACCTTCACCTGAAACATCACGAGTGATAGAAGTGTTTTCGCTCTTTCTTGAAATTTTATCGATTTCATCAATATAAATAATACCACGTTCAGCTTTAGCAGAATCAAACTCAGCATTTTGGTACAAACGAAGAAGAATATTTTCAACGTCATCACCAACATAACCTGCTTCAGTTAATGTTGTAGCATCAGCTACAGCAAACGGAACATCAAGCATTTTTGCTAAAGTTTGAGCAAGTAGTGTTTTACCTGAACCTGTTGGACCAACTAACAAGATATTTGACTTTTGAATTTCAACTGAATCCTTGTTATGTTCTTTGTTGTGTTTCAAACGTTTGTAATGGTTGTAAACAGCAACTGACAACACTTTTTTAGCATCATCTTGTCCAACAATATATTGGTCTAAATATTCTTTTATTTCATGAGGTTTTGGAATTGGTTTTTCTGCTTTTTCAGGAGCACCACCCTCTGCTGAACCTTCTTTTTCTTTAGATTCAAAGAATTCTTCATCTAAAATTTCATTACAAAGTTCAACACACTCATCGCAGATATAAACTTCAGGACCTGCAATTAATTTTTTTACTTGGTCTTGAGTCTTTCCGCAAAAAGAACATTTTAATTTGTCATCATCATGCTTTGGCATTTAATAATATCTCCAATTAGCTATGTGTTATTTTACTATATCTCTAGAAATAACTTTATCAATCATACCATATTCAAGAGCTTCTTGAGGAGTCATGATATAGTCTCTATCTGTATCTTTTTCAATCTTTTTAAGTGATTGACCGGTATTAGCAGCTAAAATATCGTTTAATGATTTTTTAATTCTGATAATTTCAGCAGCTTGGATTTCAATATCAGTAGCTTGACCTTGAGCACCACCTAAAGGTTGGTGAATAAGAACTCTTGAATGAGGAAGAGCCATTCTCTTACCTTTAGTACCGGAAGAAAGTAGGAATGCACCCATAGAAGCAGCTTGTCCTAAACAAATTGTAGAAACATCTGCTCTAATGTGTTGCATTGTATCATAAATTGCGAAACCTGCTGTTACACTACCTCCCGGAGAGTTGATGTATAACATAATATCTTTTTCCGGATTTTCACTATCTAATAATAATAACTGTGCTACAACCAAATTAGCTACCATATCATCAATAGCTGTGCCTAAGAAGATAATTCTTTCTCTCAATAATCTTGAGAAGATATCAAATGATCTTTCGCCACGACTTGATTGTTCTACAACAACAGGTACAAAACTCATGATTTAATTCCCTTTCTTATTTTAATATTATACTCTTATTTAATTATGCTTCAACTGCTTCTTTATCAGCTGCAATTTCAACATATTCAATATTGTTATTGTTTACCAAGAAATCTCTTACTTTGTCATTGATGATTTGTTGAGATAAAGATGATAAGATTTCTGGGTTTTGGCTGAATTGTTTCAACATTTGTTGAGGTTCAACACCGTAAACACTAGCCATTTGAGAAAGTTTTTCAGAGAAGTCTGATTGTTCTACTGAAATGTTTTCATCTTTAGCAATTTTATCAATGATTAAAGAGTTTTTAATTCTAGCATTAGCATCTTCTTGTAATGTTTTAGCAAAAGCTTCTTCTCCGCCTTGAGCTTCAACAAAAGTTTTCCAATCCATACCTTGGTATGCTAATCTTTGTTGGTATTCATTTTTCAATGATTCAATTTCTCTATCAACCATTCTTTGAGGAATAGCAACTTCTGTAGATTCAACTACTGATTTGAATACAGCAGCTTCGCCTGCAGATTTTTTCAAGCTTTCTCTTTGGTGATCGATATAATCTTGGATATCAGCTTTCAATTCGTCAACTGTTGAAAATCTGCTTACGCTTTTAACGAATTCATCAGTTAATTCAGGAAGAACTCTTTGTTTGATTTCGTTAAGTTTGATTGCAAATGTAGCCGGTTGACCTTTTAATTTTTCATCATGGTAGTCTTCTGGGAATGTAACTTGAATATCAAATTCATCTTTGATATTGTGACCAACTAATTGTTCAGCAAATCCAGGAATGAAGTTTGAATGAGCTAAATCTAAAGAATAACCTTTAGCAGATCCGCCTTGGATTTTTTCACCGTTGCAAGTTCCGTCAAAGTCAAATACAACTGTATCTGTTTCATTTGATGGTCTGTCTAATACTAATTCCATTGAAGCATGTTGATTTAAGAATCCGTCTAATGCTTTGTTGAATGCTTCATCATCTTTAGCAGGAACTTCTGCTTTTACACTTAAATTTTTATAATCTGCTAATTTAACTTCCGGTCTAGTTTCAACCTCAACAGTTACTTCTAAATCTTTACCTGTTTCAAATTTGTAATCAGTGATAGCAGGTTGAGAAATAACGTCTAATTTGTTATCATAAATAGCTTGGTTCAATTGTTTTGGAAGAATCATTTCCAAAGCTTCCTGTTTAATTCTGTCTACACCAACGTGTCTTTCTACAACAGCTTTTGGAGCTTTTCCTTTTCTAAAACCGTCAATATTGATATGTTGAGAAATACGGCTAACTGCCATATTATAAGCTGAATCAGCTTCCTTTGCAGGAACTACAATATTTAAACTAACTAAATTGTCTTCTTTTTTTGTTAATGTTGATTTCATCTTTAATATCCTTTATTTTCCTATACATGTATTCTTTTCAAATTTTATCGCAAAAAATAATAAAAGCAACTCATACAAACGAACTAAGCACATATTTTGCCACATTTATTAACAAACTATTGCACTAAAAAAGTATTTATGATTAAATTTAAGTACAAAAGGGTAATTCCTCTTTAACCCTTTTCAGGTAAAACAACAAGCGGCGGTTGAATTACCGAACAATTCAGACAAACAAAAAAGAAGGAAAAAGAAAAAATGTTAAAAATCAGATTGAAAAGATTGGGTGCTAAGAAAAACCCTACATACAGAGTTATCGTTATCAATTCTACAACTAAAAGAGAAGGTAGACCAATCCAAGAATTAGGTCACTAC
>JBNMKP010000081.1:0-6892 GCA_050874405.1 bacterium | reverse complement strand
ATGCATCTGTTGAAGGTGTTCAAGGTGCGGCTGCAAATTTAAAAGATAAGATTTTACAAAATGAACAAGACCAAATTCAAGAAGCATACAAAGCTTATGTAGATAGTGTTCGAGCAGCTTATGGAGATGGAACAGAACAAGAAGTTCAAAGCCGAGCAAAAAGCTTATATGCACAGATGAATGGTGGTAAAACACTTGTTCAAGATTTGCGAGAGAATTCTCACGGCTCATTCTCTCAAGGCTTGTTGCAAACATTGACTCTAGGTGCATATTGTAGACACTCTTCAGAAGATAATATTTCAAAAATCACTGGTCAACCTGTGGGTTCAGGAGAAAAGACAAGTCAAAACTTCGGTAGAGTTGCAGGTTCAGGAATCTTTGGTGGTATCGCATACGGACTTGCCAAAGCTGCAAAATTCAAAAAAGCCGGAATTATCGGACTTGCAGCAGGTGCAATTGCAGCAACAATGTCATTTATCACAGGCAAAGTTACTGCTTAAAAGAAAATTTCCCAAATATAATTATTCCTTTATACAAACCAAACGGGCGGATTGTTTTCCGTCCGTTTCTTTATTTTTCTTAGATATTTTTATTTCTTTTATAGCTTTCAAAAATTATATTTCTAGCATTCAAGGCTTCTTCTTTTGTTGTTGGCTCTATCCCTTTTAGAGGGTAATCAATGCCGAGGTTTTCATATTTTGGAATAGCCATATCGTGATATGGCAAAACATCAAGAGCTTTTATATTATTTAATTTAGCCAAAAATTTTCCGAGTTGTTCAAGATATTTTTTATCATAAGTTATTCCTCGCACAACCACGTGTCTTATCCATACCGGAATTTGTTTATCTGATAAATATTTTGCAAATTCTAAAATGTTTTTGTTTGACATTCCAGTGAGTTTTTTATGTTCATCATCATTAATATGTTTTATGTCAAGCAAAACTAAATCTGTATATTTTAAAAGTTCATCAATTTTGTCTGTGTTATTTGGGTTGAAAAGAATTCCAGATGTATCAAGTGCGGTATGAATATTTTTCTCTTTAGCTTGTTTGAATAATTCTGTTACAAATTCAATTTGAAGAAGCGGCTCTCCTCCGGTTACGGTTATTCCACCACTTTTGACAAATTCTTTAACTCCATCATACTTTTTAAGTATTTCGTCAACGGACATTTTTTGATTTGTTTCTGTGGACCAACTATCAGGATTGTGGCAATATTTACATCTCAATGGACAACCTTGCATAAAAACTACAAAGCGAATCCCCGGTCCATCAACCGTTCCGCAACTTTCTATTGAATGAATATTTCCATAAATTCCCTTATCCATAATTATATTTTATATAATCATGTTAGGATTTGCAAATATTATTACGTCCTTTTTGAATTAGCTTTATTGCTCCATAAGTTCCAAGAGCCAAAAGACCGACACCAAAAGCGACTCTTCCTTTACTTTCTTTTATTCCTTTTAATCCAAATTCTTTTAATCCTGCAATTGTTGCGCTAAATCTGTTGTTGTAAACTTTGATTTTATTTGCGGATTTTAATGCAATATCATCACTATCTGGTATGAAATTTTTATTAAAGTAAGAGTCTGTACCTGCAATGCAGAATTTTTTAGACTTACTTGGTAAGAAAATATTTTTTGACATTTTACCAATGTTTTTTAAGCCTTCTTTTATATTAGTTGGTGCAACACATTTTTCTGCATTCAACAATTCAAGGGTTCGGTACATAAAGTTTTGAGTTTTTCTATAAATTGTACGCAGAGGAGGAGTTAACCAGTTTTTGTTTTTAACAATACTGTTGAATTTTGAATCTTTATGTAAGCCTGTAATATGTACATAATTTTCAGATTTATTTTTACAGCCGTTTAGCAAAAGGCTAAAATTTGCACCTTTTTGAGCAAATCCATTTTTTCCGCCGAATTTTGGATCTAAAAAGTTTCCAGACTTTTTGATTAAATCTGCATTTGATTTACTTGTTGTATGATATTCAATTCTAAGTCCCAGCGCTCGAGGTAGTCCGTGCTTTATTCCTTGATAACCAAGGTATGTGCCACCCACAAGTTGGGCTGTTCCAACCAAGTTGTTTTTATCCAAAATCCTTTTCCCCTGATATTTATATAAAAACATTTTAGCTGAAAAAATTGCTTTACTTAATTTCGCAAAAAAGCGAGGCTCTCACCTCGCTTTTTATTAACCGATCTGCTTATAGCTTTCTTTTATATTGATTTGTGGAAAGTCCTAGAAATTACGTCATCTTGTTGTTCTTTTGTAAGTTTGATAAAGTTAACTGCATAACCAGAAACTCTTACTGTTAATTGTGGATATTTTTCTGGGTGAGCTTGTGCATCTAGTAATGTTTCTCTGTTGAAAACATTCACATTCAAGTGATGACCGCCTTTTTCTACGTATCCGTCAAGTAAATTTATTAAGTTTTCTTCTTGCATTGTTGTCATAATTTATTTCCCTTTATATTTTGTACTTTTCAAAATTTCGGTGTCCTCCCACAAATAGGGTGGACTTCAAAATCTTAGATATTTGTTTCACAGCAACCTGCATCAAGTTGAATATTCAAGTCGCCCATAAATACTTCATCTTTACCTAATGCATTAGGTATAATTGAGAATGTATTTGAAATTCCATCTTGTGCATCATTAAATGGAAGTTTTGCTACTGACGCAAGTGATGCAACAGCACCATTTACATCTCTTCCGTGCATTGGATTTGCCCCAGGAGCTAAAGGAATTCCAGCTTTTCTACCGTCTGGAGTGTTTCCGGTTTTCTTTCCATAAACAACATTTGATGTGATTGTCAAAATTGACATTGTTGGAATAGAGTTTCTATATGTGTAGTGTTTTCTGATTTTTGACATAAAGTTTTTAACTAAATCAACAGCAATTTGGTCAACTCTATCATCGTTGTTTCCGTATTTTGGATAATCACCCTCAACTTCATAATCAACTACAATTCCGTTTTCATCTCTAATTGCTTTAACTTTTGCATATTTAATTGCAGAAAGTGAATCGGCAACAACAGACAATCCTGCAATACCGGTTGCAAAGTAACGTTTTACATCTCTATCATGAAGCGCCATTTGAGCTTTTTCATAACAATATTTGTCGTGCATATAGTGAATTACGTTCAATGTATTTACATATAATCCTGCAAGCCATTCCATCATATCGTTGTATTTGTCCATAACTTCATCATAATCAAGATATTCAGATGTTACAGGACGATATTTAGGTCCAACTTGAATTTTTAATCTCTCATCAATACCGCCATTGATTGCGTAAAGTAGACATTTTGCAAGGTTTGCTCTTGCCCCGAAGAATTGCATTTCTTTACCTACAACCATTGAAGATACACAACATGCAATAGCATAATCATCACCGTGTGTAACTCTCATCATATCATCATTTTCGTATTGAATAGATGAAGTTTTGATTGAGATATGAGCACAATATTGTTTAAAGTTGTGTGGAAGTCTTGTTGACCAAAGAACAGTCAAGTTTGGTTCAGGTGCCGTTCCAAGATTTTCCAATGTGTGAAGATAACGGAATGAGTTCTTTGTAACTAAAGTTCTGCCATCAATTCCCATACCTCCTATTGATTCTGTTACCCAAGTTGGGTCGCCAGAGAATAATTCGTTATATTCAGGTGTTCTTGCAAATTTCACAAGTCTTAATTTCATAATAAAGTGGTCAATTAATTCTTGTGCTTCTGCTTCTGTTAAAACACCATCTTTCAAATCTCTTTCAATATAAATATCTAAGAATGTTGAAGTTCTACCGATACTCATAGCCGCACCATTTTGTTCTTTTACAGCTGATAAGTAGCCAAAGTATAACCATTGAACAGCTTCTTTAGCATTTCTTGCAGGTTGAGAAATATCGAAACCATAGATTTTACCTAATTCAATCATTTCTTTAAGAGCTTTGATTTGGTCTGCGATTTCTTCTCTTAATTGAATTCTGTCAGGTGTCATTTCACCCTCAAGAGATTTGAATTGTTCTTGCTTATCTTCAATAAGTCTGTCAATACCATAAAGAGCTATACGTCTGTAATCTCCGATAATTCTACCTCTTCCGTAAGCATCAGGAAGACCTGTAATAATTGCAGAGTGTCTTGCCGCTTTCATTTCCGGAGTGTAAACATCAAAAACACCTTGGTTGTGAGTTTTTCTGTATTTTGTAAAGATTTCAGAAACTTCTGGGTCAACTTCATAACCATAAGATTTGCAAGCCCCCTCAGCCATTCTAATTCCTCCAAATGGTTGCATAGAACGTTTTAGAGGTTTGTCTGTTTGTAAACCAACAATTGTTTCTAAGTCTTTATCAATATAACCTGCACCGTGTGATGTAATTGTAGATACAACTTTTGTGTCCATATCAAGAACACCACCGTTATCTCTTTCTTTTTTTAGTAAATCACAACATTCTTTCCATAATTTTGTTGTAGCTTCTGTTGGTTCGGCTAAAAAACTAGAATTCCCTTCATAAGGTGTGTAGTTTTTTTGAATAAAATCACGAACATTGATTTCTGATTGCCATTTCCCTGAATTAAATTCAGTTGTTGGATAAGTCTTCTTATCTAAAGTAAGCCCCATTATTTTTCCCTCCTAATTTTGTATAACCATTAAAATAATATATTACTCACAATATACTATAGTTAAATAAAAAAATACATAAAAATAGCATAGTTGTATTCTTTTGTTACAATTTGTTTTTTATTTTTCAATGCACTGTGCCGTGCTATAATTATTTTATGAAAAATTGGAGAAAAATCTTAGGTTATTTTTGTTTGATTTTAATTGCAATCAGTATGTTGTACCCATTTTTTGCAATGTTAAATTTATCATTAGTGCCAAATGGTGAAATTTTTAATCAAGGTGGAAAATTAATTTATTCTCCAATCACAATAAAAAATTATGTAAGTGTTTTTCAAAAAATTCCATTATGGCAATATTTTATAAACAGTTTGTTTGTAGCGTTAGTAACTACTTTTGGGCAAGTTATAATTTCTGCTCTTGCTGGGTATGCTTTTGCTCGAATGAAATTCAAGGGACGTGATTTGTTATTTTTAATTATATTAATAACAATGCTTGTTCCTCCTCAAGTTAATATTATTCCTCTATTTTTCCTAATGCGTCAATTCCATTGGATAAATACGTATCAAGCTTTGATTCTGCCTGCTTTATTTGGCGGTTTTGGAATATTTATGATGCGACAGTATTTTTTAGGTTTGCCAAAAGATTTGGAAGAATCTGCAAAAATCGATGGGTGTAATATTTTTACTACATTTTTTAAAATAGCACTTCCGCTTGCTATTCCTGCTGTTTCAACACTTGCAATATTCACGTTTGTGACAAGTTGGAATAGTTTTATGTGGCCATTAATTGTCACAAATAGTGAATCAATGAGAACATTGCCTGTTGGGTTAGCTATTTTTAAAGGAAGTTTTAGGGAAATTACTTTGTGGGGAGATTTGCTGGCATGTTCTGTAATCTGTACAATTCCTGTTGTGGGAGTATTTCTTTTGGGCAAAAAATATTTTATAAATGATATATTACAAGGTGGAGTTAAGGAATAAGGGGTTTTAATAATCTTCAGGAATTTCTAATGCAGCTTTATTATACCAACGAGGTTGTTCCGGTTTTATGGGTTTTGAAAAAAGTTGGATATATTGAGGATAATCACTTCTATCTTCAGCGATAAGGTCAATAACTTTTTTTTGATTTTTATCGGTAGGATTTAATTCGGAAAAACCGTTTTTGGAATAAAAACCTGCGGCTTTCTTTTCTCCTGTCAAAAATACATCTGTAAATTCCGATTTTTCACTGGCTTTTAGTGTTTTATTTAACATAATCTTGCCGAGTTTGAAGCCTCGGAACGGATTATTAACACAAATTGAATCAATATATAGGGTGAATTTTTTACTGTTATCCGTTAGATTATATCCGTAAGACAGGCATGCTCCTTGAATTTTATTATGTTTATCTTTTGCAAGAAGTAGGGTCATATTCCCGTCATCGTTTTTGAAAATTGTTTTTATGTCGTTTGCAAAAGTTTTAATCATTGATTTTTTGATATTTTTTTTCGATCTATCATTATAGATCAACCAACACGGGTCGTCGGTGTTAGACGCAATATTATTGCTGAAAAAACGTGATAACTTTTCTGCAAATCCTTTTTGAGTGTATTCGGATTTTGTTGCTTCTGCGATTGTAAGTTTTCCCCATTTGGTTTTGATTGTAGATGGTCTTATGGGGTTAAGCCTTGATGTGAATTGAGGTGAACTTTGAGAGTAATTTTGAATATTCATAGAAAATATAAAACTTCTGAAAAAATAATTTGCTAAATAACAAAAAATATTTTTACAGGTGTTATAATGATTACTATGACTAATAATATTACTTTTGGTGCAAAATACGATTTATCAGATAAAGCTAAATTATTTTCTTTACCTCAAAGAATTAAAATTAAGAAAATGGTTAACCAATTAGGCAAAAACGATGCCGTATATATTGGAACGAGAAAATACAAAACTTATGGAGCTTACAACACAGTAACTCTAAGAGATGCAAGAATTGATTATATTCTTGATGGAAAAAAAGATTGCTATTATTTAGAAGATAAGGATTTTGGAATGAATTCTTACCACGCTCTTTCGTCAAAAGAAAAACATGAAATTATGAAGGAGAGAACATATAAATTTGTTACTGATGTACTTAAACGTCTTCAGGCTAAAAAATCTCCAAATCCCAAACCATTAGCAAATGATTTTTTATCAAGAACAAATAGATTCGATGAAATACACAAAACAAAACTTGATGTAAGACAATGGAGTCGTTTAAAACAAACCTTTGGACATGACAAGTTTCTTTCT
>JBNMKP010000080.1:0-6898 GCA_050874405.1 bacterium | reverse complement strand
TTTTTGTTATAATATCTAATATAAATAATTTATAGTTTATCATAGGTAAAAACAATATATGGAAATACGCTTATTAAAATATTTTTTGGCTGTAGCAAATGAAGAAAATATCACAAGGGCTTCAGAGAAATTACATATCTCTCAACCGTCGTTATCTATTCAATTAAAAGAACTTGAAAAAGAATTAGGGAAAAAACTTTTAGTTAGAGGAAAAAGAAAAATAACTCTAACCGAAGAGGGAAGAATTTTACGAAAACGAGCAGAGGAAATAATATTGCTGGTTGAAAAAACAGAGAAAGAGATTGGCACAAATCTAAATAATATTGAGGGAGAAATTTCAATTGGAGGTTATCCGGCACAAACAATATTAAAAGTAGCATCGCAACTACGGGCAAAATACAATGGGGTAAGATTTAATTTTTATAGCGGAGATGCAGAATATATATGTGAACAACTTGACCATGGGAATTTAGATTTTGCGATTTTGCTAGAACCTGTTGATACCACAAAATATGATTATTTGCCTTTACCAGAAAAATCTCAATGGGGAATATTAATGAAAACAGATAGTGAATTTGCTAAAAAATCTTACATTACAAAAGAAGATTTTAAAAATTTGCCAATTATTATCCATCGACGAATTGGCCTACAACAACTTATTGCAAAATGGGCTGATATAGACATTAAAAATTTGAATATTGCAGCCTCTTATAATATTGTACAAGGGAATCAAAATTCGTTTGTGAAAAATCGACTAGGATATTTTATCACAA
The DNA here is from genome assembly GCA_050874405.1 of bacterium. GTDB lineage: Bacteria > Cyanobacteriota > Vampirovibrionia > Gastranaerophilales > Gastranaerophilaceae > Zag111. Next base: position 6,125 of record JBNMKP010000080.1, on the reverse strand, counting down.
CAGAAAATTTATTCATTCCGGACAAAGATATTTGTTTTGTCCCCCTAAAACCACAAATACCAATCAAATACGCACTAGTATGGAAAAGATATCCGATTTTCACAAATGCGCAGAAAGCTTTTTTAGAAGAGTTAAAAAGTTAATTTTCATTTACATTAAAAAAGAGCCTCTTAATAAGGCTCTTAATTTAAATGGCGGGAACGACGAGGCTCGAACTCGCGACCTCATGCGTGACAGGCATGCGCTCTAACCAAACTGAGCTACGCTCCCATATGTTTCGGTTACTTTTTTATTATATGTGCTAAAAAAAAAAATTGCAAGAACTTTTTTGAAAATTTTTCATTAATATTTGTAAATATAGTCGCAATTTCAATCAATTATTATTTTTACCCATCTTTATCAATCTATGGAACTTAGAAATACAACAAGTCAAAGTTTTACCTCCCGTTGTCCTCAAATCAAAGATGCTCAATGGGTTTCTCATATTGTCAATTCAACATTTCCACACTTTTCAACAACTAAGCATCAAGAGGGTATTATTTCATATCTGAAAAATAATAATTTATGTTCCACTCGCCCTAACAACCTTGGACAAGTAATGGATTTACTTGAACAAACACCTGCAATTAACAAACGACGACCACCTAAAAAAAAGTTAGAAAAAGTTCAAGACTTTTTCAAATACATATTTTTATCAAATGAAAATAAAAAGAAATTCAATATAAAAAAACATATTTATGACAAAATTTATCAATTAATAGAACTTAGAAAAAACTGTTTTAAAAAAGAAATCCTTAAAAAAGATTCTCCAACAATGAAAATGCTTAATTACATAGAAAAAGAAAAAATAGGCAACTGCCTAGAAGATGCAATGCTTTCTGAAATTGTTCTTAAATTGAATGGAGTTAAAAATGTATCAAGAATTCATATGTACAATCTCGTAAATGGAAAAGATAAACTAATTGACCATTCAGTTTGTCTTATAAATCCGCCAGATGTCCCATTGGAAAAAGGTCATTTTCACCCAAAATCAATCATTGTTGATGCGTGGAGTGGCAAATGTGATTTTGCCGAAAACATGCTTCGGGATTACAGAAACACAAGAGGTAAATTCTTTAGAGTCAAAGGAATGAAAAAGACGATTTACGAACCGGCAAAAGAAATTCCTTTAAGTAAAGAGGACTTAGAAAAGATAAAAAATAAATATCCGCAACTTCTTTACCCAAACAAAAACCGAAAATTTCTTGATTTAAAATAAAAAGCCTTAGCTTTTTAGCCAAGGCTTGTAAAATGAATTGTAAAATATTATTTATGTCTAATCTTTATATAAAGGTGCTAACTTTTTAGATTGTTGCGGAATTACGCCCTCTTCAATTGATTGATATACACGGTAATCAATTACAGGGAAGCAGTTATCAATGCTTTCGATTTTTTCTAACGCAGCATTATCAATGTTACCACTTTCAATCATGTCAGCAATTTCTTCAAATCTGTCGACATGCTCTCTAAATCTATCTGTTGCATAGTCTTTAGCCTGCCATGTTGTAATCAAGAACGGCCAATCTGAACTTTGCAATAACAGATTTTCTCTAGCTAACTGATTCAACGCTCTATGCAATAATTTATCATCTGGAATATTTGGATATTTATCTGCAATAGATGTAATACGTTTTTCACAAGAGTGAATAATCGGCCACATCCATTCAGTCAAGTGGTTATTCCATACATAGAAGTGTCCACCTTGTCCCCAAGAAGATTCTGGAATTTGAATTGCTTCTGTAGGTGGGTGAGCATGTAAATATTCACCTGCAGTCATTCTTTCAACTTGTGGAAGATATTGATTGAACTTCTTAATAACTTGTTTAATAAATACAATACCTTCAAACCACCAGTGACCAAATAACTCAGTATCAAATGATACCATAATCAAGCCTTCTTTACCGTTATGAGAGTTTTTGTAATCATTCAACAAGTGGTAAAGCATTGTCGTATAGTGATCAGAATTTTCATTAATTTTATTCAAGGCCAAAACCGGATCATAAAGCATTTTATCTCCCAAATCTGTTTTAGGGGAAGTAATTCTCCAATAATTCATACCAGATTTGTCATCTTTTTTATGGAATTCTCTGAAACAACCATCTCCCGGGTAACCATCAGCTGCAGACCAAACTTGGTAACCAGCTCTGTCATTTCTACCCATAACAGCAACTTGTGCATCAGGTAACCAATAAGCAGAATATGTATCATATCCGGTTGGTTCTCTATCAGGTAATGGAATATATTCAATGTTTCCGTAAACACCAACTACACGACGGCAACCGATTGAATTTCCACCCTCAATAACATGAGATTCTGTAAAGAAGTATTCAATGTCATTGTTTTGAAGAGTAACTTCAATAGCTGGCCTCCAATGTTTTTGACCATCTTTACCAATATATTCATAACCTTGACGATAAGCACATTCTGGCAACCAACAACCTTTTGCCTTTTTGCCAAATAATCTCTTTGTTGTATCAGAACCAATTTTGAATTGAGCATTCAAATTGTTATCTGTTGCAAGTAATGGAGAAAAACCGTGAGTAGCACCGGAAGTTGTGATTTCAATACAACCCAAATCTTGGAATTTTTTGAATGCTGAAATCAAATCCATGTGATATTTGTTAACAAAAGAATCTTTGATATTGTTAAACCAATCAAAATAGTATTTTGCTAAGTATTTCAAATGTTGAGAATGAGGAACTTTCGGATCAGGATATCTGTCCAAATCTTTAGAAACGCTCTTAATTCTTGAATCTAAGTATTCAACAAACCCCTGTTTCAAGTGCTCATCATTCAACTGTTCAGCCAAAATAGGTGTAATACCTACAGTTAATTTCGCTTTTATGCCCTCATCATATAATTCTGAAATTGCATTAAGAAGCGGAACGTATGTTTCTGCCATACATTCATAAAGGTTTTCTTCACCGAACGGCCACATGCCTGCTTTTCTATAGTAAGGTAGGTGACTGTGTAACATAAAAACGAATTGACCTACTGCCATTTTTTCCTCCAATCTACTGAACTATAATAAATATAATATAATTCATTTATGTACAATTTATATATACCACAAATGGGTAAAAAATATAATACTATTTAACTAGTTCTACTGAATAATTTTACAAATTTTAACAGAATAAAAATAAAAAATTTTTAAGATAAATTTTTCAAAATATTTCCGACAATATATTATTTGACAAGGAATTACAAGATTTCTACGACAAAAAATTATGATAAAATTATAAAACTTTTGATAAAAAAAATAGATGAGCCAATCGACTCATCTATTTTTAACATTCATAACCAAAAATTAAATTGCAACTGATTGAGATTTAAGTTCACCTTCCATAGGCATTGCTTTAATCATTTGAGCGTTAACCTTTCTAGCTTCTTCAAATCTAGAAACAGGTAATGGAGCTGCTTTCGTTGGAGTTTTAGCAACCATCTTAGCTGCACCATTTGGAAGTGTCGGAGTTGCTGCAACTACAGCACGGTTAGCAACCGGAGTTGGCTTTTTAGCTGCAATCATTGCTGGATCTGGGTGAGCTTTAAAATTATTGTAATCAGCCATAATGCCAGCTACAAATCTTTTTGTTTCCTTATAAGGGGGAACTGCACGATATTTTTTAACATTTGCAGGACCTGCATTATAAGCTGCTAAAGCTAATTCCATTGATCCAAACATTTTGTACATTGACTTGTAATACATAATTCCACCTTTGATGTTATCATCAAGAGAATATGGATTTAAACCCATTCTTCTTGCAGTGGAAGGCATAAGTTGAAAGACACCTACAGCACCGTGAGAACTTCTTGCTTCGTGTCTAAAACCTGATTCTGTTTTCGCAATACTAAGAGTAATTGCTGGATCTACACCCATTTCGATAGAATGTTTTACTATCGCTGCCTTTACTGTATTTACATTGGCCGCCTGCACTTGTGTACAACACATGAACACTAATGCAATAGTGAATAGTAATAATTTTTTCAAAATGTAATCCTCTAGTTGTAAATTGAAAATTCTCAAAAACTACTTTTTAGCTCTTACGTTTTTATAAGATTTTCGTTTTTTCGAATGTTTTATACACCCATTATATTACAAAAATTTAAAATTTCAACCCCTAGGTTACTTTTTGACATTTTTACAACCTGCAAAACACTTGATATGAGGGGATTTGAGTTGCTTAACAATTAGTGTAAAAAATACGATAATTTTGTCAAGTTTGAATGTTTTTCTAATATCATTTTGAATAAAAATTTTCTCGGAATTGATATTTTTTATCATGGGTATCATAAGAATAAATTTTATATTCATATCCATCAGTCATAATTTTTATTGAATTAAGTAAATCTGTTCTTAAAATATCAGTATTTCGTAATATATCAAGAGTTCCTTTATTAGGGTGACCAAAATAATTTATCCCCGTAGAAACCAGCGATACTCTATTTCCAAGGTGTTCCAGCATTTGAGAATCAACAACTCTCGGACCTCCATGATGACCAACTTTTAGAACTTCTACATTATGAGGAATATCTTTTTGCAACTGATTGAAAGATGCAACTCCGGCATCACCCATAAATAACATATCAAATTTCCCATAACTCAATAAAGTGACAGTTGAACACTCATTACTACGATTTTTACCGTCTATTTTTGCTTTATAAGTTTTTAATGTTAAATTCGGTTCAGAATAAATGATATCTTTATTTTTCACGATTTTTACATTTTGTTTTGAATTTTTAACAGCATTAAAAATATCTTTCGCAGTTTGAGTTTCTTTTTCTGTTGAATTCAGATATAAAGTTTTTATATGAGTATTTTCAATAAAATCAACAGTTCCTCCAGAGTGGTCATTATCAAAATGGGTAACAATTACACCTTCTAAATTTTTAATTCCTCGGTCTTTCAAATATTTAAGCATTATAATTTTTGCTTGCGAATTTCCACTTTTATAAGGGGCTTTACCGGTATCAATGAAGAAATACTTATTTTGTGGTGTTTTAATAAGAAATGAGTCCGCATTTTGAACATCAAACGCAATAATTTCTAATTTATGCGATACAGGACGAATAGTTGTACCAAGAATTATTACAGCTCCAATTATCGTTACAATTATGGACTTTTTATATTTTTCATATTTGACAAGAAATGTTACCGCTAATAAAACAGAATAATAAAATAGCAATTGTAACAAATTCGGGTGAGTTGTCTGTAATATACAATGAGGAAGATTTGCAAAGAAATCTGAAATCCAAACTAAAATATTCAAAAGATAATTCAGACCGAAATCAAAAATTTTACATGTGATATCCGCAAGAGGAGTAATTACTGAAATAACCGAACTTACAAAACCACAAAAACTTATCACGCTTAATAAACAAACCGTTGAAATATTCGCAAATATTGAATACAAACTGAATGTATTAAAATAAAACATCTGAATTGGAGCAATCCATATTTGAGCTACTAACGGTATAAGAATAGGAGCTTTCAACCAATCAGGAATTTTATCCAACTTTTGAGAAAAAATTGTTGCAGTTGTAATCAAACCAAAAGTTACAAAGAATGACAATTGAAAACTTACATTATTCAAATATGCAGGGTTATAAATAAGCATCAACACTGCAACCAAAGATAAAAGCGAAACACTATGAGTATCTCTATCTAATAATTTCCCTGCCAAAACAAACAACAACATCAATGCAGCACGAACTACAGACGGTCCAAGCCCTGTCATTAATGTATAGAGAATGATTAAGAGCATGCCTGACAAAACTCTTGGTTTATATGGAACTCTCAAAAATCTCAATATTACAAACCAAAACGAGAAAATGAATGCCACGTTCATGCCAGAAGCTGCCAAAATATGTAACAAACCTGAATTGATAAAAGATGTTTTGATATAATCCGGTGGAGCTACAGCATCATCACCAAAAACAATTCCGCCAAGAATTTCAAGATTTGGGCTTTTCAAAAACTTTGAATGAGTTTTTAGAATTTTATTTCTTGTATCATTTAAACTCTGCAGGAATTTCCATTTTACAGACGGTTTATCATCTAAAAACTTCAATCCCTCACCATCAGA
>JBNMKP010000079.1:0-6932 GCA_050874405.1 bacterium | reverse complement strand
GCTATACCACCAATAAAGGTCAAGTTTGCATTTACGTTGGCGGAAGTATTAATCACCCTCGGAGTAATCGGCATAGTTGCCGCAATGACTATACCAACACTTACAACAAAAATAAGGGAAAAAGTTGCAGCAAATAGACTTAAAGACACTTATGCGATTCTTTCAGAAGCATATAAATTAGCAGTAGCAGAAAATGGACCAGCTGAAGGTTGGGAGATTGGAACTAGAGATTCACAAGAGGGCGGTCAAAAATTATACGAAATATTTAAACCTCACCTAAAATTAAGCCAAGACTGTAACACAAGCAACGGTTGTTTTTACAAAGGAACATATAAAGCTCTATTTAATAACAATTGGGCTTGGCAACCAAGTTCACATAGTGTATATTCAAGAGGACAACTTATGAATGGCGTAATTCTTGGATTTTGGTCAGCAGGAAGTGGGTGTGAATGGAGTTCTGCAGATTCAAACCTTTGCGGTTTAATTTTGGTTGATATAAATGGAGTAGACAAACCCAATAAAGCAGGCGAAGATTTTTTCTATTTCAGTATATCCGATAAAGGGATTATCCTACCAAACTTAAACAATACCAGTTATTATGGTATAAAATGCAAGTACAATGACACATCAAAAACAAATGGCGGAGCTTGTGCAAAATGGGTAATCAGAAAAGGAAACTTTGATTACCTTAGACGAGATATTTCAGAAGAAGCGAAAAATCTTTAATTATTAGCTTCTTCATACATTTTGGCATATTGAGGGTTAACGGCCAACCACTTGAATGTTTGAGCTTCAACTTCAGGAATATCAATTACAAAAGTTCCGCCATAACGACCTCTTGAAAATACAAGATAACCCTCTTTGGCTAAATTATGAAATGCTTTTCTGATTGTATTTGGGCTTAAATCTAAGGATTTTGATAATTCCATAATAGATGGAAGTTTATCTCCAATTTCATAATCTTGTGCAATCATTCGTTTTAAATGGTTTTGAGTTTTTTCATAATGATAAAATGCTGTATCCTGAGCAGATGCAAAGATTGAGGTTTCAGGCTTTTGAGAATAGTTTCCACTTTGAGGAAGTCTGATTACAGATGTTCCGTAACGACCTCTTCTTGCAAGTAATATTCCTCTATCTATTAAAACTTTCAATGCATCGTGAACGGTTTTAATACTTGCTTTTAAACCTTTTGATAACACAGAGTGAGATGGAATTTTATCCCCAACTTTTAAGTTTTTAGAAATATATGCTTCCAAATCTTTAACAACCATATCAACTAAAGTTTCAGAACTTTGTTTAGGCGCAGAATTTTTAACATCAAAATCTAAACTTTCTAAAACCCAACCATATTCGTTAGAGTTTTTGAACTTATGTCTGATGATTTTTTGAGTTGCCAAATATTCAAGAGCAAGCCTTGTTGTATTAGCTGAAAAACCGATAATTGTTGCAATTGTACGTGAAGACGGTAATTGAGAACCAATTTTAAAACCATCTGTCAAAATATAACGTTTAATTTCTTCAACAGCTAGTTCTCGTTTTGAAGTTAATTTTCGGATAGTAGAAGATTTATTTTCGGCATTCTTAACCAATGTACCGATACATTGTTTTGATTCAACATATCCCAAATCTTCAATATAACGGAAAGAATTTTGCATTGTCCCGATACTTACACCCAAAAGATATGCAAATTCTGCTTTGGATGGCAATATATTATTAACAGAGATTTTTCCGCAAGCTAAATCATGCTCAAGCCATGACATTAACCATTTTGCAATAACAACAGATTTAGATTCAAAAATATTCTTCAAATCCGGTAAATCTATATCTATACTTGAAATATCAATCTTCGTTAAAGATGATTTTTGCGGAAAAATATATTCGTTTTCTTTTGAGTTCATAAAATTCTACCTACTTTCACGTTCTAATAATATACTATGTGTAAAAAAACATCAAGATATTTTTTGCTATTTTATTTACTTATATTACAAAGAGTTAATTAAAATTGACTTGGGAAACTTTGTGATAAATACTTATATTATTATGGTCAAACAAAAATACATTGCATTAGTTGATTGTGATTCTTTTTTCGTATCTTGTGAACAAAAAAGGAATACAAAATTGAAAGGGCAACCCGTTTGTGTTCTTTCAAACAACGAGGGCTGTGTTATTTCCCGTTCAAAAGAAGCTAAAAAAATGGGAGTAAAAATGGGTGAACCATTTTTTATGGCAAAAAAAGATCACCCCAAAGCAATTTACATAACAGCAGACCACGAATATTACAAAAGTGTTTCAAATCAAGTTATGGCATTATTAAAAGATTTTAGCCCTTATGTTCAAATATACTCAATTGATGAAGCTTTTATTGACTTGACGGGACTAACAAGGCTCTACAAGAGAAATTACTACAAACTTGCAAAATATTTACGCTCTAAAATTCTTGAAGAAGTTGATATTCCTGTATCAATAGGAGTTAGTTCAACGAAAACGCTCTCAAAATTAGCATCTGATAAAGCAAAAAATATAAATGGCGGAATTTACTTAATTGGTAAACGAAAAATAAAAAAAGAACTTAGACATACCGATATTGAAGAGATTTGGGGAATTGGAAGAAGATTAACAAAGAATTTAAAAAGACACGGAGTTCTAACCGCAGAAGAATTAATTGAAAAAACAGATAAATGGCTTGATTCTAAAATCGGAATTCACGGAATTGAAATGCGCCACGAACTTTTAGGAGAAATGGTTTCACCTGTTACAAATGAAGTTAAAGCACCAAAATCTATTCAGAATACAAGAGCTTTTGGAATTTTTACAAATGATTTCAATTTTATAAAAAACGAATTAAACAAACATATTCATACTTCATGCCGGAAACTTCGCAAATATGAAACCAAATGTTTGCAAATAGGAGTAATGCTTAGAACAAAAGATTTCAGAGTTTTTTATACTAAACAAGACCTAATTGCACCAACCGATTTTGAACTCGAAATTACTAACATAGCAATTCAGCTTTTGAAAGAAATTTATAATCCGGATATTTTATATAGGAGTACGGGAATTGTTTTAGATAAAATTGGAGAACAAGGCTCGGAACAACTTTCTCTATACACTGATAATACAATTGAAACAAAAAAGAAAAACCTTGCAAAATGCTTTGATAAACTTGAATCTAAATTTGGGAAAAATATCGTACAAACTGGATTTACAATAAAAAATGACAATCCAAAGAAATAAAGCTTAACAAAATAGCAAATTTTATTTTCCTGAGTTTTAAATCAATATCAAAGGAGTTTACTATGCCATTAAACACAGATTCATTACCAATAGAAAGATTTAAAACAATTAGAACAAGAGCCGAAAGAGCAATTACAGCTCTCGATACCCCTCTTAGTCCTGATGGAGATAGTGCAAAATATTTGGCAGATCATCTTAGAGATTGTCTAAAACACCCAACAACAGGCTTAATGGCTTATAATGATGCATTTATTAGCAGAGGTCAAAATTATCCGGGATATTATAGACAAAACTTGGAAAAAGTAAAAAAATTTCCAGATATTAAAAATTTAATGGACGCCCTTAATGATAAGTTGAAAGAACTTTATCCTAAAACAAGAAATGCTAGGGATTTTATTATAGAAACAAACAGAATCAAATTTGATGTAACAGAAGAAGCAAGACACAATTTTAGAAGATTATTCTTCAAAACGACAGGATTCTAAATGGCTATAAAAACACATTGTTTTGATATAAATACACTCAGAAAAGAAGCTTACCTCACAAAAATGGCATTATCATCTTCCAAGTTAAAAGCAAGTCGTGAGCATATTGCAAACTATATGGCTGGAAGCATTATCAATCCGACCAGAGGAATGCTTGCATATCAAGAACATATCAATACAGCTAAAACAAACCCTATTAACTATAATAAAAATATAGATTCTATAATCCAAATAAAAGACATTCAAAAATTATTCAAAATGTTTGCAATAAGAGTTAATAAGTTATATCCTAAAACAATAGAAGCTAGAAGATTTATTGTTGAATCTGAACGAGTTACATTTGATAACGTTTCAAAAATAAAACACGATGCAAGAAGAACTATATTTAAATTATTTGGAATCTAAAGGATTATAAAAATGAGAATTACAAAAATAAGCCCAAACTTCACAGCAGACCAATCAAATAAAAAGAATAAGACTGATTATCTAAGTTTGTTTCATGAAAAAACAAAAAATTCCGCAGATATGACAGACACAATTGTTGTACCTAGAACGATATTTAAGGGTTATTTAGGAATTATGACAGGTACAACATTAGTAACTATTGGTTCTATTGCTAACAAACACCCAAAACTTGGAAAAACATTATCTATCGCAGGATTATTAACTTCACTATACGGAACTTGGGCTTTTGTAAGACCATTCATTATCAGAGATAGCAAAGGTGTCGAAACCTCTAAGAAATAGAGATTTTAAAGAGTATTCAAGTTGACAATACTCCTTAATTATACAATAATACCAAAAGAAGAGATTATTTTTAGAAAGGTGCGGATATAATGGGAAAGATAATTTTGACAGGCGACCGTCCAACAGGAAGATTACATGTCGGTCACTATGTAGGTTCATTAAGAAGACGTGTAGAACTCCAAAATCAAGGTGGTTTTGACAAAATATATATTATGATTGCAGATGCTCAGGCATTGACTGACAATGCAGAACACCCAGAAAAAGTTAGAGATAATATCATAGAAGTTGCTCTTGATTACCTTGCTTGCGGTATCGACCCAACAAAATCTACAATCTTTATTCAATCGATGATACCTGAATTAACAGAACTAACTTTCTACTATATGAATTTGGTTACAGTTTCAAGATTGCAACGAAATCCGACCGTTAAAACAGAAATCAAAATGAGAAACTTTGAAACAAGTATTCCTGTTGGATTTTTTGCTTATCCAATCAGTAAGGCAGCAGATAGCACAGCTTTCAAGGCAACAAGTGTTCCTGTTGGTGAAGACCAAAAACCAATGATTGAACAATGTAGAGAAATCGTTCACAAATTTAATAATGTTTATGGTGAAACCCTTGTTGAGCCAAATATTATTCTACCTGAAAACAGTGCTTGTTTAAGACTTCCAGGAATTGATGGAAAGGCTAAAATGAGCAAATCTCTCGGTAACTGCATTTATTTATCAGATGAGCCAGAAGATATCAAAAAGAAAATTATGTCTATGTTCACAGACCCTAACCACTTGAGAGTGGAAGATCCTGGGGAAACAGAAAATAATCCGGTATTTATTTACCTTGATGCATTTAGTAAACCTGAACACTTCAAAGAATTCTTACCAGATTATGCAAACCTTGATGAGTTAAAAGCTCATTATCAAAGAGGTGGACTTGGAGATGTTAAGGTTAAAAAATTCTTGAATAACGTAATTCAAACAGAATTAGCCCCAATTCGAGAAAGAAGAAAAGAATGGGAAAAGAGAATCCCTGAGGTTTATGAAATCCTTAAACAAGGAAGTATCGTTGCAAAACAAGCTGCAGCAGAAACACTCCACGATGTTAGAAAAGCAATGAAAATAAACTATTTTGAATAATTTACAAAAAGCCTTGCGAGTATTTGCAAGGCTTTTTTATTAGCCAAACGGCGAAGTGTTTTATTTTAGTAAATTTAGTAAAATTGATAGAATGAAGTATGGAATAATTCTTTTAGCAATTTTAATATCAACACTTTCCGTGCAAGCTAAACATTTACACTTAGAAAAAGAATACCAAGCTTGCTGGTGTAATGCACATAATGGGATTATGGAATACAAATTACCTGATTACACCAGAGTTGATTGCCTAACGTCTACCCATGCTATAGAATTTGATTTCGCACCAAAAGTATATGAAAGCATTGGACAAGCTCTTTATTACGGATTAGAAACCTGTAAAAAAGCAGGAGTTGTCCTAATTTTAGAGAATCCACAGTCAGAACAAAAATATGTAAAAAGACTTGAAAAAGTCGCAAAACAATATAACATCGACTATTGGCTTATGTATCCAAGTGATTTAGAGTAACTAAACAGTCAAATCACAAAATATGGTAGATTTTGGATTTTTGCTTGTACCATATTCTTTGCATATTTGTGGTCTATTTTCATAAATATTACATTTAAAATCCGTTCTTAAAAACGGACATTTATTCTTTAACAAATTGAACAATGTCGTTATCGGAATAATTTGTTTACCACCATGAGATGGGACATCACCCATTTCGACTGTCTTTATAACTGGATTAACAATTTTATCACTATATTTAGACAAATAATTCTCTGGAATTGGTGCATTCATACAACAATTTGCATGGCATTTGAAAATATCACAACGAGGTCTGCCACGGAACGGAATTACATTATTTTGATAATTATAACTACTTATATTTAACATTTTTATCTCCTTTTTATCTGGTTATAACAAAAATTTGTCATCTTTTATTACATCAACTACATCACCTGTTTTGTCGTTAATTGCTGAAATTTTCACATTTTTACCTCCAACCATAAAGTCATCATGAGTTGGAGAAGAATTGATTTTCAAACTCTTTAGAAATTCTTTCATTTCATTATAATTTTTAAAATCATCAGCACCTTTAATACACATAGAATAAGCATTTCCAAGTGCCAAGTGACAAGCGGCATTTTCATCTAGCAAAGTTGAATTAAATAATCTACCGGTTTCTGCAATGGGTGACCCCGCAACTAGTGCAACTTCGCCCAATCTATCAGCATCTTCATTCGCCTGAATATGTTTTTTCAACATATCCTCATTCTTATCAGCTTTAACATCAACTAATCTACCGTTTTTGAATTTAAATTTCATACCCTCAACAATTTTTCCATTCAAAGATAATGGCATTGTTGCAGATATTACACCCTCTGCTGTATC